>CBIMZH010000507.1:0-2731 GCA_966248255.1 uncultured Cellvibrio sp. | reverse complement strand
AGCCCAGGCCGGTGCCGGCAATGGTGGAGCCGGGTTTGCGCACTCGCTCGAAGGGGCGGAAGATGCGCTCGATATTATCTGCACTTATACCTTCGCCTGTATCGCTTACGGAAAATTCTGCCACCTGGCTGCGATAGCGCACTTTAAAAGTCACGCTGCCGCGCTCGGTATATTTCACCGCGTTGGAGAGCAGATTAATTAAAATTTGGCGCAGGCGTTTTTCATCGGTTTTAACCAGCTCCGGCAAGCGGTCAGAGCACTGGTAAATAAATTCCAGGCCCTTGGCCTCCGCCTGCATGCGGAACATGTGTACCAGCTGCTCCAGCAGCTGGGCGATATGTACCTGGTCCTGGTGCAAATCCAAACGCCCAGCTTCAATTTTGGAAATATCCAACAGCCCCTCAATTAAATCCGCCAGGTGTTCACCGCTGCGGCGAATCACCGCCAGGGCTTCGCGCCTGTGTTCGGGAATGCGCGGGTCTTTTTCCAGCAGCTGGGCGTAGCCGAGAATGGCGTTAAGCGGCGAGCGCAGCTCGTGGCTGATACCGGTGAGGTAGCGGCTCTTGGCCAGGTTGGCGGCTTCGGCTTTCTCTTTGGCCAGTTGCAATTCGCGGTCGGTGCGTTCGTGGGCCTCAATCTCTTCCATCAGCAGGCGCGTCTGCCGCTGTGATTCCTCTTGCGCAAAGCGGCGGCTCTCATGGGCCAATACAAACAGCCAGCTGACCACGCCGGTAATAATCACCAGCAGAAAAAATACTTTCCATAAGGTCGCTTCCAAAAGCGCGGCCGTTTCGGCGGTGGCCAGGGGCGTTTGAAAATAAATCAGCGACAGCAAAATGGCCGAGAGGCCGTTGATAAACACAATCAAAATTAAAAAATGGCCGACCCGCGGGTTAATGCGCGCGATAAGCGATTGCGGCAGAAAATGTTTAAAAAAATCGCTCAGTTGGCTGGCGTAGTCGGCGCCCGGTTTGCAGTGATCCTGGCAGCGGGCATCCAGCGAGCAGCAGAGCGAGCAGATGTGCCCGGCGTAGGCGGGGCAGTGGGTCATGTCTTCCGGCTCAAATCTGTGTTCGCAAATACAGCAGGTTTCCAGTGCGCCAGCGCTTTGGCCTTCGGTGTAAACCGGTGGCCGCGCGAGATAATAGCGGCCGCCAGTGCGCCAGGCGATCAGCGGGGCGAGCAGCAGCGCGGTGAGCAGCGCAATAAAATGCGAGAGGGCGCTGGCAACGTCGCCCATAACCCCGGCGTGACAGACAATACCCAGCAGCGAGGCGCCGAGCATAGCGCCAAAGCCCACCGGGTTAATGTCGTAGAGGTGCGCGCGTTTAAATTCGATATGGGGCGGGCTCAGGCCCAGGGGTTTGTTAATTACCAGATCCGCCACCAGCGCGCCCAGCCAGGCCACCGCCACTATGCCGTAATAGCCCAGGGTTTGCTCCAGTGCGCGATAGACACCCAGCTCCATTAGCAGCAGTGCAATGGCGACGTTAAACACCAGCCAGACCACACGGCCCGGGTGGCTGTGGGTGAGGCGCGAGAAAAAATTCGACCAGGCAATAGAGCCAGCATAGGCGTTGGTGACGTTAATTTTTAGCTGCGAAATAACCACAAAAATACCGGCCATGGACAGCGCCGCTTGGGGTGAGTTGGCAATGTAACTAAAGGCCACCATATACATGCGCGTGGGGTCGGCGGCGAGCGAATGATCTATGCCGTGGTTGATAACCAGCACCGCCAAAAACGATCCGGCAAGAATTTTAATTGCGCCTATCACTATCCAGCCGGGGCCACCGGCGATAAGCGCCGCCCACCAGTGCAATTTTTTGCCCGCTTTGGCTGGGGGTAAAAAACGCAAAAAATCCACCTGCTCGCCAATTTGTGCAATCAGCGAAAACACCACTGCCGAGGCGGCGCCAAAGAGCAAAATATTGGCGCCCTCGGGCGTGCCAGTGGGAACTTGAGCACTGCCCTGATACTGGGTCCAGTTCTCCACCGCACTGGCGTCGGCGTAGAGAATAAACACGAAAGGTGCGAGCTGCAGCAGCACCCAGAGCGGCTGGCTCCAGAGTTGAAAACGGCTGATAAAGGTGATGCCGTGAGTCACCAGCGGAATAATAATCAGCGAGCTGAGTAAATAGCCCCAGGCGAGAGGCACGCCCCAGAGCAGCTCCAGCGCCATCGCCAATATGGCCGCCTCAAGCGCGAAAAAAATAAAGGTGAAGGAGGCATAGATAAGCGAGGTGATAGTGGAGCCTATATAGCCAAAGCCGGCGCCGCGGGTGAGCAGGTCTATATCCACCCCGTACCTGGCGGCGTAGTAGCTAATGGGAATGGCGCTGATAAAAATAATCAGGCTCACCGCGGCTATGGCCAGCACCGCATTGTCAAACCCATAGTGCAGGGTGATGGCGCCGCCTATGGCTTCAAGCGCGAGAAATGAGATAGCGCCCAGGGCGGTAGTGGCCACCCGCGCATAGGACCATCGGCGCGCGCTCTTGGCGGTAAAACGCAATGCGTAATCTTCCAGCGTTTGGTTGGCAACCCATTGGTTGTAATTGCGTCTTACACGAAAAATATGTTGTTTGGCGGTCATACCGGTCTATCGCAGTGGTCTGGGCTCTGGATGAATTCCGAGCAGCTTTACCCTAAATTGGGCCCCTATAGGTGGGGACTCTTATTGGCGTCTTGCCTTGTAATTGTGCGTCGCCTGCCAATTGCGATTGGCTTT
>CBIMZH010000506.1:0-2735 GCA_966248255.1 uncultured Cellvibrio sp. | reverse complement strand
GGGGCTATGCAGATTTGTTTAATCAAACTGAAAAAACCAGGCTTTAAGAATAGTAATCACCTGGCGCAGCTGCCCGGCCAGTTCATCGACGAGATTGGCTTCGGCTTGTCCCTGGCGCAGTTGCTCTTCCAGATCTTTTGCCCGCGCCTCCAACTCTTCCATACCCAGGCTGCCCGCTAAAGATTTTAGGCTGTGCACTTGATTGAGGGCCTCAGCTTTATTCGACATCAGCAGCTCATCCAGTTGCGCCGGGAATTCGGCGCGCTCTTCCGCAAAACGCTGCAGCAGGTTGCAGTATAGGCGGCGATTGCCCATCAGATTGTAGAGTGCTTTTTCGCTGTTTATGCCCGCCTGCTGCAACGCCTCAAACGAAATTTCCGCTTCAGGGTCAGTGCTAGCCGGTACCGCTGCCGGTGGCTGCGGCTGCTCTGCGGGGCGCAACCAGCGAATTAGCAATTGCTTTAGCAGGGCGGGATCTATGGGTTTGGCGATATAATCGTTGAGTCCAGCTTCCAGGTATTTTTCGCGATCCCCCGGCAGCGCATTGGCCGTGACCGCCACCACTGGCAACTGTTTACCGCCGCGCAGCTGGCGAATTTTTGCGGTGGTTTCCACGCCGTCCATACCGGGCAATTGAATATCCATCAGCACCAAGTCCGGCAACCCATCGCGCAACACTTCCAGTGCTTCCAAGCCGGTTTCCGCCAGGTCAATGTCAAACCCCCAGGAATCGAGAATACTGGTAATAATTTCCTGATTGAGTGGATTGTCTTCCACCACCAAGATTTTTTTGCCGCGGCCACAGTCCTGCTTTTCAATTCCCGCATCACTCGGCCGCTGCCAGTGCTCGATGCTGTGGGTGGAAACCAGACTGCCCAGCGCGGCAACCTCCAGCGAAATATTCAAACGAAAGCAACTGCCCTTACCCAAAACGCTGGTCACACCCAGCTCGGCATTCATCAGCTCTGCCAGGTTTTTACAAATTGCCAGACCGAGCCCGGTGCCTTCAAAGCGGCGCGTACTTGAGTTATCCACCTGGTGAAAGGGTTGAAACAGAGTTTTCACCAGCTCCGGTGAAATACCAATGCCCGTGTCCTCTACTTCAAAGATCAGACGAACATTTTTTCCGTCTTGGGAAACGAGCAGTACGCGCAGATCCACGCTGCCGCTATCGGTAAATTTAACCGCATTGGCGAGCAGGTTAATTAATATCTGCCCCAGTCGTAGCGGGTCGCCAATCAGGCGCGAGGGGATATCCGGGGTGATGTGCACATGAATGTTGAGACCTTTGCCGTCCGCCTTGTCCCACACCATATTTACCGCGCGATCGAGCACATCCTCTAAAATAAATTCCAATTGATCCGGCATCAGCTTGCCCGCTTCCAAGCGGGAAAAACTGAGGATGTCATTAATTACTTCCAGCAGATGCTCACCTGAGGCGCGCATTTTTTGCAGATAACTGCGCTGTTGCTCGTCCTGTTCTTTGGCAAGCGCGACATGTGCCAGGCCGATAATGGCATTGAGCGGCGTGCGAATTTCGTGGCTCATGTTAGCCAAAAATTCGGCTTTGGCCTGGGATGCGGCCAGGGCCGCCTCCTTGGCGCTATTGAGCTCACTGGTGCGCTCCTGCACCAAATGCTCCAGTTGATGGGTCATGTTTTCCTGTTGATGCGCCGCCTCGACCCGCTCGGTAACATTGAGGATTACCCAGGCCCAGGCCTGATGCATTTCCCCTTTCACATAAACAACAGGAAACCGCACCAGAGAAAAGTGACAGGGCTCGCCGGAAGGAGACTTGAGCGAGACCTGACGCTCGCTGACTTCTGCCAGCTCCTGCTGCTCGATAAAGACATCCATCAGCGGCGCCAACCAGCGCGGCAGCGGCATACTTTTAACCGAGAGCCCGACCAGATCGGCAATACTCATTTTCACCAGCGAACAAAATGCCGGGTTCACCACCTGCACCTGGCCATCGAGATTACACATAAGCACGGGCACGGGAATGTGACTAAGCAGCGAGCGAAAACGCCCTTCGCGGATGGCCAAGCGGCGGCGATTACTTAGCGCACTTAAAGTAAGCAGAATAATTAGCCCTATGGCACTGGTACACAAGCCGACCACCAGACTGCGCGCCACATAATAGGACTCCAGGGCTTCGGATAAATCCTGTTCGAGAATTAGCCCCATATTCATATCGGGCAACCAGCGGCCCACACCGGCAACCAGCTGGCCGCGATAATCGCGATAGCCCACCTTGCGCCAGTCGCCGCCCTTGGTTATCAGCTGCGCCGCCATCAAAGTGAGTTCGCCAGTTTTATCTGCGGGCTTATCGACCGAGGCTTCAAAGTCAGTGCCGCTACCCGCAGCAGGCACACGAGCGGCCAACTGGGGGCGCAGCCACTCGGGGCCACGCGGGCCATCCACCAAGCGCGGCTCAGGGTAAAAGCGGCTGGGGGAAAAAATTTCGCCCTGCAGATTAATGCCGTAGACCTCACCGCTACGACCAAAACGCGCGCTGGTTAGCAGAGGAAAAAAGCGAGCTTCAGAATTAAAACGCACACAAAAATAACCGAGAAACTTGTTGCCATCGGTCACCTGGGTGCAGAGGTTTTGCAATATAGCACCTATAGGTTGATCGCCCCTGGGCCCGCTCATCACAAACTTGGACGCGGTCGGCAGAGACATCACCGGCTGCCCCAGATCGGCTTTGTCCAGCGCGGCGTGAGTTTCAGCCA
>CBIMZH010000505.1:0-2736 GCA_966248255.1 uncultured Cellvibrio sp. | reverse complement strand
TGACCGCGACGACATGTTGCGCAAACCCGACTGGATTCGCGTGCGCATTCCCGCTTCGCCGGATGTGGAGCGCATCAAAAGCATTCTGCGTAAAAACAAACTCTCATCTGTGTGTGAAGAGGCCAACTGCCCCAACCTGGGCGAGTGTTTCAGTGGTGGTACCGCCACCTTTATGATCATGGGTGATATCTGTACCCGTCGCTGCCCCTTCTGCGATGTCGGCCACGGCAAGCCCAACCCGCTGGATGAGCATGAGCCGCGCCAATTGGCGGAAGCCATTGCCGAGATGCGCCTCAAGTATGTGGTGATCACCTCGGTGGACCGCGATGACCTGCGCGATGGCGGCGCCCAGCACTTTGCCGACTGTATCCGCGAAGCCCGCGCCCACAGCCCCAAGCTGCAAGTGGAAGTGCTGGTGCCCGACTTCCGCGGCCGTATGGAAATCGCGCTGGAGATTCTTGAAGGCGAAGCGCCAGACGTATTCAACCACAATATGGAAACCGTCCCTCGCCTCTACCGCGAAGCTCGCCCCGGCGCCAACTACGCCTGGTCGCTCAAGCTGCTTAAAGAGTACAAGGCGCGCCGTCCCGATGTGCTCACCAAGTCTGGCCTGATGGTCGGCCTGGGTGAGACCAAAGAGGAAATCATCGAAACCATGCGTGACCTGCGCGCCCACGATGTAGATATGCTCACCATCGGCCAATACCTGCAGCCATCCAAAGATCACCTGCCGGTAAAACGCTATGTGCACCCGGATGAGTTTGAGGAGTACACCCGCCTGGCGGAAGAGATGGGCTTTAAACACGCCGCCTGCGGTCCGCTGGTGCGCTCCAGCTACCACGCCGACAAGCAAGCCCACGGCGAAGACGTTAAGTGGTTTGGCGAGAGTAAAAAGAGCTAAACCCTGGTGCATAATCCTGCTCAGGGATGAGCTGTTATATCCACCGAGTTGCATTTTCCGCTTTTATATAAATCTTTCTGCAGTATTAACAGCCGGTTCAGGCTAGAGCTGTAAACTTGTTGGTCTCTTCTATAGTTAGTTTGGTGTTGTAACTAACTTCTCCCTTTTCTGCTGTGTGTTAACTGTGATTCAACGTGCGCGTCTCTTAGCTATTCCAGTGGAAATTCGTCTGCTGGAAACCCAAACCCGGTTTTTGACCCAGGTGGCTGCCTGGCATCATCAGGAGTGCGAGCGCCAGGGGCTTAAATCCAGTTTGGCGCTAAGACAGCAGCGCCTGGTGTTGCATATCCAGGCGGCGGCTATCCCCAAAACCCTGGTGGCGCTGCGCTATGGTGAATTGGTGGGCTGCGTCAGCCTGGTTAACTACACCTACCGCAGCAACGACCTGCGCCCCGAGGCCGAGCGGCTTGGGCCTGTGTGGTTAAGCAACCTGTTTGTACTTGAGGCTTACCGTCATCAGGGTATCGGCGGGGAGTTAATTGCGGCGGCCAAGGCCTACGCCAAAGAGCTGGGCCTGGATGATCTCTGGCTATCCGCCAGTGATTACACTGAGTATTACGAGCGCCGCGGCTGGACTATCGAGCGCAAAACCCGTCTCGGCGGCAAGCAGGTAAATGTGATGCAGATTCAGCTCTAACGAGCAAAGACGTCTTGGTGAAGAGTTCACAGAAACTCGCAAGCAAGGAGAAAAAATGGCGCCCTAGGGCGCCATTTTTTTAAGCAGATGACCCTGGTTTAGAAGGACCAGCGCATGCCAACGGCAAAGGTGCGAGCGTAGATTGACGCACCATTGTTATACAGATAGTCATCCGTATAGTAGCCCTTGTAAATTTCGTCTGTCAGGTTTGTGGCATCGAAAGTAAGCGTCAAGTCATCAGTGACGTTGTAGCTCATTTGCATGTCCAGACTTGCTTCCGGCGCCGAGTAAATACCGCTGGGCATAGAGCAGCAGGTGTTGTATCCAGTCAGGAAACTATCACGCCATACATACGACAAGTGCGCAGTAAATTTGTCTTTGTCATAGGCAAGGGCGACACTGTAGGAGCTGTCAGACACGCCAATCAGCGGGTTTTCTTCCAGGTGATCCAAGGCGCCATCAACAAATACCGGGTCATTAGTATGTCCGTCCAGCCAGGTAAAGCTGGCTTGCACACCAAAACCATTCAGTAGGCCAGGAAGGTTGTCTGGGAAATAGACAAGGCCCAATTCCATACCTTCTAACACGCCTTTGCCTGTGTTGTCCGGTTGCGACAGTCGGTAGGCTTCAGCACCGTCCACACCATCATAATCTACGTAAATGGTATTGATTGAACTTGCAACCAGGCCGGAAATGTCGCGGCGGAAAAGTACACCATACACTGAACTGGATTTGCCGAAATAATACTCCAGTGACCAGTCGTAGTTGGTCGATTCAGCTGGCTTCAGGTTTGGGTTGCCGCCACTTGCAGTGCCATAAGACAGGCCAGTAGTGGTGGGTGAATAGGTAATTGCCGGGTTCAAATCACCAAACTCTGGACGGCGAATGGTCTGGCCGTAAGTAAAGCGGGTGAGCAGCTCATCGGTAAAGTGGTAGCGCACTACCAGATTTGGCAGGGCGCGAGTGTCGTTGGCGGATGCGGAAATTGGCTCCCAGGTTTGCAAGTCGCCGCTGGGGTTTTCCATAAAGTGCATATCGGTGCTGATATTTACTACACGAACACCAATTTGTCCGTCCAGCAGATGCTCGCCCAGCTCAACGTCATAGTCAGCTTGTGCATAAGCTGCAATGTTAGTTT
>CBIMZH010000504.1:0-2744 GCA_966248255.1 uncultured Cellvibrio sp. | reverse complement strand
CCAGAGAAAAACAAAATAAAAAACAGAATCAGAAAAATCCAGAAGAGGGCGGGTTTGGACTTGTTTGATTTTTGCTTGCCGGGTTCATAGCTGCCGCCCAGTGCGGCGATTATCGCCTCTGTGCCGGCTTTAATGCCCTGATCAAAATTGCCGCGTTTAAACTGCGGCAGAATTTGCGTTTGAATAATATTGGCGCAGAGCGCATCGGTAAGCACGCCTTCCAAACCATAGCCGACCTCGATGCGAACTTTGCGCTCCTGCTGGGCGACAATTAACAGCACACCGTTGTTTTTATCTTTTTGCCCTATGCCCCAGGCGCGGCCCAGTTGGTAGCTGTAATCCTCAATCACATAGCCCTGCAGATTGTTAAGGGTGACAACTACCAGCTGATTGCTGCTGGCCTGCTCATGGGCCTGCAGCTCGCGATTGAGCTGGCTGCGGGTGGCGGAGCTGATGAGCCCGGCCTGATCCACTATGCGCCCGCTGAGTGGCGGGAATTGGATGTCCGCCCGCGCAAATAAACCGCACAGCAGCAACAGCCAGAGGCTGGCATTCAGGCAATACTTCATTCGAAGTTAACCTTGGGTGCCTCTTCGGCTTTGGGTGCTGTAGCCGAGTAGGTCTCGCGCACTTGCAGGTCTGAGTAGAGCATTGAATGCCAGAGTTTGCCCGGGTAGGTGCGAATCTCGGTGTTGTACTTTTGCACCGCGGCTATGTAATCGCGACGGGCGACACTGATGCGATTCTCTGTGCCTTCCAGTTGCGATTGCAGCGCTAAAAAGTTTTGGTTGGATTTCAGCTCCGGGTATTTTTCCACTACTACCATCAATCGTTGCAGCGCGCTGCCCAGCTGCGCTTGCGCGGCTTCAAACTGCTTTAATTTTTGTGGATTGTCGATCAGGCTCTGGTCGATTTGCATGCTGCCGACTTTCGCGCGGGCTTCAACCACGGCGGTGAGAGTTTCGCGCTCCTGGGTGGCATAGCCTTTAACGGTGCTGACCAGGTTGGGGATAAGATCGGCGCGGCGCTGGTATTGGTTCTCCACCTGCGACCAGCTGGCTTTCACCTGTTCATCCAGGGTGGGAATCGTGTTTATGCCACAGCCGCTGGCGCTAATTAAAAAAGCGCTGAAGCCGGTGATGGCGATTAGGCGGGTAAGTATCTGAGCAGCTGAGCGAGCCATAACCTGTGTCTCCTTAAGGTGTAGGTAGGGCGACACCTTAAAGCAAACAGGCCAGAGCTGCAAAGTGATAACAGGCATCCCTGCCAGCAAAAATTATTACCAGGCTTTATAGGGCAGGAACTTGCCGTTGAGAGTGATCACTACGCGATCGCCCTTGGGGTTTTCCTCTTTGTCTATATCCATGGAGAAGTCGATGGCGCTCATAATGCCATCGCCAAATTTCTCGTGGATGATCGCCTTCATGGTCGGGCCGTAAACGCCGATCATTTCGTAGAGGCGATAGATCAGCGGGTCCTGGGGAATGACTTCGCCCCAGGTTTTGGTGGGGCATTCCATTAGCGCTTCTTTTGCGCCTGCGGGCAGGGCAAAGACTTCGCAGAGGGCGGCAGCTTTTTCGGCGGGCGCCGAGTTCATACCCAGGCACACAGAGGTGGTCCACACCGGCGACATGCCAATGCTGCTGGCAATGGCCTCCCAGCTGAGCTGCTTGGCTTTTTTAGCCTCGGCGATAAGTTCAATCACTTCACTTTTCTTCATGGTGCTGCTCCTCTTGGCTTTGCGGCGGATTAAAAAATAGCGGTGAGTTAAAAATCGTCTGGCCGCTGTGCAGCAACCAGGCCTGAATAACAACGACCAGGGCCAAAATAAAACTCAAGCCTTTCCAAAAGGCGAGCGGGTTGCGCTCCAGCAGCGGCGGCTTGTCTTTGGCTAAAAAGCTCGGGTTGGGTTGGCGCAAGTCAAACACAAATTCGGAGAGTTCCTGGTAGCGCTTGTAGGGATTGGGGTGCAGCGCCTTGCGCAGCACATGGTCGATCCAGGCGGGAATTTCGCGCTCATCGTCGAGCACCGAGTGGTAGACCAGTTTGTTTTGCGCGGCGCGGGTTTTGGCTTTGGCCACCTGGGTATCGTAGGGCGTGCGCCCGCTCAGCAGTTGATAGGTGATGGCCGCCAGCGAATACAAATCCGACTGCGGCAAACCCGGCTCACCCAAAAAATATTCCGGCGCGGAGAAGAGCGCGGTGCCGGCCAGATGCGCCTGGGGCCAGGGGCTGTCGATCTCCGCCAGGCCAGCCACGCGGGTGGAGCCGAAATCAATAATTTTTACCGTGCCGGTGCTGTCGAGCAGAATATTTTCCGGGCGCAGATCCTGGTGCAGCATATCCATGCGGTGAAATGTTTGCAGGCCGCGAGCAATTTGCTCCACCAGATCGCGCACGCTTTCCAGGCTGGGTTTGGGGTTGTCGATCATCCACTGGGCGAGCGACTGGCCCTCGACAAACTCAAAGGCGACATAGACAAATTGGCGCGGCCGCGTCTGCTTGCAGGGCTTGAGCACATAGGGTGAATTAAGTCGCCGCGCTATCCACTCTTCCAGTAAAAACCGCTCTAAATAAGCGGGGTTATCGCGCTGGTCCACCGAGGGAAACTTGAGCACCACTTTTTCGCCAGTTTCCAAGTCGCTGGCGAGATACACATGGCTGCGGCTGGTAATTTTTAATTCGCGCTGAATTTGGTAGCCGTCGATGATGGCGCGGGCTTCCAGCGGCGGGGCGAAAGGCAG
>CBIMZH010000503.1:0-2748 GCA_966248255.1 uncultured Cellvibrio sp. | reverse complement strand
CCAGCCGACGCGCCGGCCCGCGTAGCGCTCGGGGACGAGGAAGCCGCGGTAGCCGAGGCAGGCGGGAATGGCCTTTTGCACATCGACTATATGGTCGTGGCACAGCTTATCCAGCTCGGCGGTGGTTACGCCTGGCTTGACGTGTTCGCCAATCATCTCCAGCACTTCGGCGGCCATGCGGCCGGCAATGCGCATCTTCTCGATTTCTTCCGGGGTTTTGATGGTAACTGACATGAATTCTGGCTATCTCAGGTCTAAATAAATGTGCATTCTAAACGATTACCTAGGGCTTTGACCAAGTTGATTCATTTATAGGGTGTATATAGCGAGCTTATAACCGGCTTTTGGGTAAACGACCCATCTGGCAGCTAAATAGTTAGTGGCGAGTAAAAATAAGGCCGGGGCGCCGATTAAGGTTTCTTTGTCTGGGTAAGTGTGGTATAAAGCGCGCCTCTTTTTCCGGGCTGAAGTATTGGCGAGGAGAAAGAGACTGAAATTGCCGCCGTTAAATGACCATTTTTAGGCATTAAAGGTTGGCGCTTAACCTAACGTCACACATGCACCGACACGCGAAACCTGGGTGCCCGCGGCTCTGCCGGGGTTGGTAAGCGGGGTGTGTGGAGGCCTAACCCGTAGAAAGGTAAATGATATGCCACAAGTAAGCATGCGCGATATGCTGTCCGCCGGTGTCCACTTTGGTCACCAAACCCGTTACTGGAACCCCAAGATGGGCAAGTTCATCTTCGGTGCGCGTAACAAGATTCACATCATCAACCTGGAGCACACTGTTCCAGCGTTCAACGAAGCTCTGGCGCTGATTACCCAGATGGCTTCGCAAAAGAAAAAAATCCTGTTTGTTGGCACCAAGCGCGCTGCGCAAAAAACCATCAAAGAGCAAGCTGAACGCGCTGGCCAGCCCTTCGTAAGCCACCGCTGGTTGGGCGGTATGCTCACCAACTACAAAACCATCCGCGCTTCTATCCGTCGCCTGAGCGATCTGACCACTCAGAGCCAGGACGGTACTTTTACCAAGCTGACCAAAAAAGAAGCTCTGATGCGTTCACGCGATATGGACAAGCTTGAGTGCTCTATCGGTGGTATCAAGAACATGGGCGGTCTGCCAGATGCCATGTTTGTAATCGATGTTGACCACGAGCGCATTGCTATTCAAGAAGCTAACAAGCTGGGTATTCCTGTAATTGGTATCGTTGATACCAACTCCAGCCCAGAAGGCGTTGACTATGTAATTCCTGGCAACGATGACGCCATCCGCGCTATCAAGCTGTACGCTACCGCTGTAGCTGACGCTTGCCTGGAAGGTAACAAGTCTGCTGCTTCTGTACCTAACAAAGACGAATACGTAGCTGCCGACGAAGGTTCAGCTGAGTAATTCGCCAGTCGTAATCAAACGACCATAAAAGCCCGCTAGGCTGTCGCGCGACAGCGGGTGGGCTTACCGAAGAGGGGGCTAGGCCCCCTTTTTTCAAACTGAATTCGAACACTTTTATTGAGGAATAAACCATGAGCGCTGTGACTCCTGCACTGGTAAAAGAACTGCGTGATCGCACTGGCCTGGGAATGATGGAATGTAAAAAAGCGCTGGGCGAAGCCAATGGCGACATCGAGCTGGCCATCGAAAACCTGCGTAAAGTTTCCGGCCTGAAAGCGGCTAAAAAAGAAGGCCGCACTGCAGCTGACGGCGTTGTTGCTGTTAAAGTTGCCGCTGACAACAGCTACGGCGTTGCAGTAGAAGTTAACTCTGAAACTGACTTCGTTGCGCGCGATGCTGGCTTCCTGGCGTTCGTAAACAGCGTGTTGGAAAAAGCTTTTGCTGATAAGCAAACTGACGTTGCCGCCCTGATGGCTGGTGAGTTGGAAGCTGCTCGTGAAGCTCTGGTACAAAAAATTGGTGAGAAAATCAGCGTGCGTCGCGTTTCTCTGGTTGAAGGTGGCCTGGTAGGTGGTTACCTGCACCTGAACAACCGCATTGCGGTTCTGGTGCAACTGGAAGGCGGTAGCGACGAAGTGGCTAAAGACGTTGCTATGCACGTTGCCGCCGTTAACCCACAAGTGGTTAGCTCCGACCAAATGCCAGCTGATCTGGTAGAGAAAGAGAAAGAGATCATTCGTGCACAGCCAGACATGGCTGGCAAGCCTGCTGAAATCGTTGAGAAAATGATTGGTGGTCGTATTGCCAAGTTCCTCAAAGAGGCCAGCCTGGTTGATCAACCTTTCGTTAAAAACCCAGAGCAAACTGTTGCTCAGTTCGCCAAAGCTGGCGGTGCTGTAGTGAAAAACTTTGTGCGTCTGGAAGTGGGCGAAGGTATCGAAGTTGCAGTTGTTGACTTCGCTGCTGAAGTTGCTGCTCAAGTAGCTGCTAGCAAGGCGTAAGTAGTCGCTGCCAGCAAGGCTTAATAATAAGCCGTTGCCAGCAGGGGTTAATCCTTAATCAGGCATTAACCCAGCAAAAATAAAAAGAGGCCGGGTGGCGACGCCCGGCCTCTTTTTTTCTGTTAAACTGCAGCGATTTTTTGCGCCCAGCAGGTGCAAGCCTGTGTGTCGGAAACCAATTTAAACGGAGTCTTGCTATGTCCAGCCCCAGAGATAAAAAATACAAACGTATTTTGTTGAAGTTGAGTGGTGAGGAGCTGATGGGTACCGAAGGTTTCGGTATTGACCCCAAAGTTCTGGACAAGATGGCTCTGGAAATCGGCCAGCTGGTGGGCATAGGTGTGCAGGTTGGCCTGG
>CBIMZH010000502.1:0-2750 GCA_966248255.1 uncultured Cellvibrio sp. | reverse complement strand
GGCGCCAGCCTGAGCAATGGCCTCCAGCCAGCGACTGCGATATTCATCCAACCAGGCAAAATCAGCAGGCTCACATGGCTCCAGGCTCAGCTGGGTGCTGGCCGATGACGCCCACTCGGTGAGCATCAACGCCCCCTGCACTGTTCCTGTGGCATCTTTGGATAAGAAGATTCGCTGCTCAGGTCGCAACTGAGCGACCAGGCGGCAGAGCAGCCGGTTTTTGAGGAATGCCCCCTCAATAAACACATCGCCTTTAGAACCAAGATCCGATAAACGCTGATCGATCATCAGGGCGCAGTAGAGCGTAGCCAGCGCACTGGCCACGCCGGGGGACAAATGCTTTGGACACACCAGACTGGGAAGCAAACCACCAAAGGGGCCATTGCCACCGCTAAAATCCGGCGTCACCATCCAGTAATTGGTCAGTGCTCGCTGTATATCTGCCGCACCGCAGAGATCATCTGGCGAGCCGCCCAGCCGGGCACAGATTAACTCGTATTCGCGCCCGCCCATAAACCGCGCACAGGCGACAGGCGTAGCGCGTACATCGCAGTTGGCTAGCATGTCTCTATTGCCATCCAGAGGCTTTTGCAAGCCACCTGACTGCATCAGAATCGTCCAGGTTCCAGATGAAACCACGCAGAAGTCTTGAGCCGCACTCGACCCAGGCTGCACTAAATACCTTAGATAACTTGAATTGCTATCGTGTAAGCCGACATAGACTTTGCAGCTCCTTGACAGGCCAGTCTCCGCAGACACTTTTGGTGTTACCTGTCCCAGCACCTCCCAGGCATGGCGTATAGGCGGCATAAGTGACAACCAATCCTGCTGCTCCACCAGTGCCGAATAGCCTCCTAGCTGGGGATTCCATAAATCGGTATGACAACCTAATGAGGTCACCTCTGAAGCTGCAACTCCCGTTAGTCGCCAGGCCCAATATTGCGGATACATCAGGATGGCGTCAGCGCGGGAGAAGCTTTTGGAATCCCTGTCTGCCAGCCAAAACAACTGCCGGCCCAAATTCAAACCAAAGGGTAAAGACGGCGAAAGCGTCTCTGCAAATGGCGGGCGCACCCGATCATAGACATCATCCAGCTCATTAACCCCCGCGTACTCATAATCGAGCACCGGCATAACCAGGCCATCGCCGTCGACATCGGCGGTATTTACCAGTGCCGCCGTAGCGCCGTGAGTGGTGATAACCAATGCTTGAATACTTTGGCTTTCGCTACAGTCAAGCAGCACATTTTTTAACCAACCCCAAATGCCCGCTATGTCGGCATGAGGGTAAGGCCCAGTTGCAACAACCTGGTTTTTTAGCGAAAACTCCCGGACCAGCTCGTTAAACTGGTTAAAAATCAAAAACTTAACGTTAGTTTTGCCTATATCTAATACTGCTTTCATCGCCACAATTCACTTCGCCCGTGGGTAAACTTACTCTAGTTAACGCAATAATACCCTCATTTCAATCACTTGCAAGCACATACAATCACAAACACTCACTAATAATTAATACATAGCCTTGATAAATGCGTGGGCTTTTAGCCAAGGCCCCCAGCGAAAATCTGGCAACCCAAGAATAAATAGAGCCTTTTTACAAATATTGCCCGATTTCTGCCACTCTGTTAAATTGTCACTTTCATTCTTTTTCGGTCATTTACAATCATAGAATCGACGACAACAGGGTAAGAGAAAATGTCAAATCGCGGAAAGCTAATCATCGGCAATTGGAAATTAAATGGCAGTAAAGGCCTGATTAAAGAGTTATTAGGTGAGCTGGAGCAAGACCTCAAAAACGGAATACCTGAGGGCTTCAGCCTTGCCGTTTGCCCGCCCAGCATTTACATCACCGAGCTGGTCAACCTCATAGATAAGCAAAGCACAGCATTGGCAGTTGGCTGCCAGAACATTAGCAATTTCCCCAAAGGAAGTTTTACCGGAGAGCTTTCGGCCAGCATGATTAAGGATGCTGGGGCTAAGCTCTGCCTGGTTGGGCACTCGGAGCGCAGAACCCTGTTTAGCGAAAACAATCACCTGTGCCACGACAAAATTCGCCTGCTACTAAGCGAAGGCGTAACCCCGGTTCTGTGTATTGGTGAAACCCTGGAAGAAAAGCAGGGAGGCAAAACGACTGAAGTGCTGCTCAAACAATTAACTGAGGCTCTGGAGGGGCTGGAATTGGGCGACGCCAGAGTATTGAAAATCGCCTACGAGCCGGTTTATGCCATAGGAACAGGTTACGCCGTCACCCCTGAACAGGCCCAAGCCATTCACTGTGATATTCGCGAAATATTGGCAACATTAATCGGTGGCGAACTGGCCCAACAAACCGCCATTCTTTACGGCGGCAGCGTAACCCGCGATAACGCCCTAAGCCTTATCGCCTGCCCGGATGTCGATGGCTTGCTTATCGGCGGCGCCAGCCTCTCCCCGGAACACTTCCACAGTATCTGTAAGAAGGTATTTGCCATGGCCAAGGTGCTTAATTATCCCGGCATGCCCAAAGGCTATGAGAACTATATGGATGCGGTCTAGACACTCGAATTAAGCAATTCAACGCTTGGCGATATCGTACGGAAGAGGGAAAGTCGCTCGCCTAGAGCGACAAGCACTGCGATTAAGCGGCCAAGAAGCAAAACTAAGGGAAATTATCGACAATAAAAAAGCCGCTTTAAAAGCGGCTTTTTTAAAAATTTTGGTAGGACTAAGCAGACTCGAACTGCTGACCCCCACCATGTCAAGGTGGTGCT
>CBIMZH010000501.1:0-2752 GCA_966248255.1 uncultured Cellvibrio sp. | reverse complement strand
GCTGGGCACGGTCCTGTCCGGCTGGATTTACCAGGCCTGGGGCCTGGGCGCCTGCGTTTGGAGCGCAGCGGCTATGATCGCCCTGGCCAGTGTGATTTCCCTGGCCTTACCGGCCAGCCATCAGAGCAGCGCTTCCAGGCCGTAAAGGCTGGCCAGCTTGGCGACTGACTGATTCAGGCCGCTGATCTGCAGCTCCAACCCGCGCGCCTTAGCTAGCTTGCGTGCCTCTATTACCAGCGCCACCAATGCCGAGTCCGCATAGCTGACGCCACTGCAATCCAGTTGGGTTACGCCGGGTTTTAATTGCGTTTCCAGGCTTCTCGCTATAGCCGCAGCGTTATCGAAACTGATTTCCCCGCCTAGCTCTAACCGCTCGCCGTTTAGTTGCAGTTGGCTGTTATTTAGCTGCGACTGATTCATTGCACTGTCGCCGCGCGGTTTTGCGCTTTCAGGTTGGCGATAAAGCCGTCCATGCCCAGCTTTTTGATGTCGCCATCAAATTGGCCGCGCACAGTCACTACCATGCTGACCCCTTCGACAACCACATCGATCAGCTGCCACTGGTTGGCTTTGCTCAGCTCCAGGCGCAGCAGCACATTGACCCGCTGGCCAGCTTCATCGCGCACCGCAATTTTTAAATTGCTGCGGCCTTTGCCGGCGTCCTGGGTACTGACGATTTGCGGTTGGGCGTTGCGGTACACATACAAAGTGCGGGTGTAGGTGCGCAGTAAAAAGTCTTTAAATTCGGCGACTACTTCGGCTTTTTGCGCATCGCTGGCTTCGCGCCAGTGGGTGGCCATAGCCAGCATGGCCATGCGTTCTATCGCCAGGTAGGGCAGCGCGGCCTCGGCAACTTTTTGGTTAAAGGCGGCTGGCTGCTCCTGGTAGAGCTTTTCGTTATCGCGCATCAGCTTAAGCACCTGGCTGATGGCGGCGTCCATGGCGCTGCTTGGATCGGGGCTGGTGGTTGGTTCGGCGGCGCGGGCGCCCAAACTCAGCATCAACACTAACGCCAGGCTAAAACGACTCAAGGTAATCACAACATTATTCATGGCTGGTACTGCCTCCGCCGGATGCTTGTTTAAGGCCGAAAGCGCCGATCAGTTTTTCCAGCACTACGGCTGAGGAGGTGAACTGAATGGCGTCGCCCGGCTGCAGCATTTCGGTGTCGGCGCCCGCCTCCAGGCCTATGTACTGCTCGCCCAGCAAACCGGCTGTGAGAATGCTGGCACTGGAGTCGCTGCTGAATTCAAAGCGGTTATCCAGCTGCATTTCCACCTTGGCCTGATAGGTTTTGGGGTCCAGCTTGATGGAGGTGACCCGGCCAATATTGACCCCGGCGCTTTTTACCGGCGCGCGCACCTTAAGCCCGCCGATATTGTCGAAGTAGGCGATCACCGGGTAGCTGGGCGCTGAGCTGAGGCTAGTCTGGTTGGCCACCCGCAGCGCGAGAAAAATCACTGCCGCCAGCCCCAGGGCGATAAACAGCCCCACCCAAAAATCCAATAAATTGCGGTTCATGGTTTAAATCCCTCGAAACATAAATGCGGTTAAAACAAAGTCGAGCGCCAGCACCACCAGCGCCGAGGCGACCACGGTGCGCGTAGTCGCGCGGGAGACACCCTCGGCGGTGGCCAGGGCAAAGTAGCCCTGGTAAACGGCAATCAGGCTGACCGCCAGGCCGAACACCAGGCTTTTGATCGCGCCGTTAAGCACGTCCTGGTAAAAATCCACGGCATTTTGCATCTGCCCCCAAAAGATTCCCGCGTCCACCTTGAGCAGCTGCACCGCCACCAGATAGCCGCCCCAGATACCGGTCACACAGAAGATCATATTGAGCAGTGGCAGCGAGATAACCCCGGCCCAGAAGCGCGGCGCTATCACCCGCGCTATGGGCTGTATGGCCATCATCTCCAGCGCGGTTAATTGTTCGGTGGCTTTCATCAGGCCGATTTCGGCAGTCACCGCGGAACCGGCGCGGCTGGCAAACAGCAGCGCCGCCAGTACCGGGCCCAGCTCGCGCACCAGCGCCAGCGCCACCACCATGCCCACACCATCGCCCGAGCCAAAGCGCTCCAGGGTGTCGTACATCTGCAACCCCAGCACCAGGCCGACAAACAGGCCGGAGACCAGAATAATCAGCAGCGAGAGCACGCCTATGGAGTAGATCTCGCGCACCACCAGCCGTGGCCGGCGCAGGCTGGTGCCGGAATTCCACAGGATGCTGGCGAGGAAGTGGCTGATCTGGCCCAGCTGGGTAATGGCATCGTTTACCGGGCGGCCCAGGGCCCTAAAGAAGTTGCCAATCATTATTCGCCCTCCAGCAGAGAGCTTAGATAATCCGGCGCCGGGTAGTGAAAGGGCACGCTGCCCTCGGCGGCGCCGCGCACAAACTGGGCGACATAGGCCTGGTTGGATGCGCGTATCTCATCCGGTGTGCCCTCGGCCACCACCTCGCCCTCGGCGATTACATAAACGTAATCGACAATATTGAGTGAGGCGGCAATATCGTGGGTAACCACGATTGAGCTGGCGCCCAGGGCATCGTTAAGTTTGCGGATCAGCTGGGCGATAACGCCGAGCGAAATAGGGTCGAGGCCGGCAAAGGGCTCGTCGTAGAGAATCAGCTCCGGGTCCAGGGCAATGGTGCGCGCTAGCGCCACCCGCCGCGCCATACCGCCGGACAGCTCCGAGGGCATTAGCCCCTGGGCGCCGCGCAGGCCAACCGCCTGCAGCTTCATCAGCACCAGAC
>CBIMZH010000500.1:0-2753 GCA_966248255.1 uncultured Cellvibrio sp. | reverse complement strand
CAGCGCACTCTCGTCGCGAACCTTGGGGAAAAGCACCACAAACTCATCACCGCCCAAGCGCGACACTGTATCACCAGTGCGAATAGAGTCACTCAGGCGCAAAGCCGCCTCTTTGAGAATGCCATCACCTACGCTGTGGCCCAGGGAGTCATTGATATTTTTAAATCTATCCAAATCAATAAAGAGCACGCCCAGCTTTTCATCCTGGCGCTGCGCCTGGGTAATGGCCATGTCCAGGCGATCGTTGAGCAGCACCCGATTGGGCAAGCCAGTTAAATTGTCGTGATGGGCGAGAAATTCAATTTGCGCGCGGGAATTTTTGTGCTCGGTGATATCGTTAAAAATGGCAATGTAATTTTCCGGGTTGCCATCAGCATCGGTTACCTGGGTGATGGAAAACCAGCAGGGGAAAATTTCACCCGATTTGCGCTGATTAAATAGTTCCCCCTGCCAGTGGCCGCGCTCTTTTAACAGGGCAATCATATTGCGATAAAAGCTGTGGGTATGCAGCTGCGCCCCCACTTCCACCGTATCTATACCTATTATTTCTTCCTGGCTAAAACCCATCATGGCGACATAGGCTTTATTGACCGAAAGGATATGAAATTCAGCATCGGTAATCAGTATGGCCTCATTGCTGCCTTCAAACATTTTGGCCCAGAGGCGCATCTGGTTTTCCTGCTGTTTACGCTGCGTGATTTCACGCACCACAACCAGCACCTCCTCACTGTCCCGCTGCAGAATTCGCGCTTCCCAAAAGCGAACGCAGCGAGGTTCGCGCGACCACTGGAACTCAACCAGTTGCAGCCCCTGCCCAGACAGCGCGGCATGAATCGGCGCGCTCAACACCTGCACCACCTGTTGCGGCAAGACCTGTTCGTTTGAGTTAGGCACGGGGTTTAACCACTCGCCCATATCAAATACATAGGAGCCGACCTGCATATCCAGCACGCGAAAATCCTTGTGAATTCGCATGATAATGTCGGGGATTCCCGACAGGAGTGCGCGGGTTTTGCTTTCGCTCAAGCTCAAATCGGCAATAGCGCGACTGGCCCGCAGTAGATAATGCAAGCGATAAGGCAAGGTGCCCCAGCTGACGGGTTTGGTAATAAAATCTGTTGCGCCTGAATCATAACTGAGGCGAATGGACTCTAAATCACCCAACCCGGTAACCATCGCGACCGGCAAGTCTTTACCCTGAGGCGTGGCGAGAAACTCGCGGCATAGACTGAAACCATCACCGTCAGGCAGGAGCACATCCAGCAAAACCACATCCACCTTAGCGGCAGCAAAGACGACGCGCGCCTCACTGCAGGTGCCGGCGGTAATCACGCCGAAGCCGGCGTTTTCCAACGTGGTTTGCATCATCAGACGCGCAGCTTCATCGTCCTCGACAACCAATACCATTTCTGTAACCTGATTTTGCATCACTCTTCCAGGTTCCCCATTTCATAGGCTGATAAATAGTCCAGCGACATAGCGTAGAGATCGCGAATGTGGGCAAGCCTTAGATCCGCCCCCAGCAAGTCACTGTTTCGCCCTTGAGATTCCAGGTGCCGACACTCGTTGGCCAGCTCACTTAAGCCCAAATTGGCGGCACTATTTTTTAAACTGTGTGCAGTTTTATACACGGCGTCCGCATCCGCTTTGCCCAAAGCGCCTTCGAGCGAGGCAATAAGGTCAGGAGAGGACGCGCGAAACAATTGAATCACTTTGGGTAACAGCCCTTCGCGCAAACCGCGCAACTGCTCCAACACATCCCGATCCACCTCCAACACCTTGGCTTTGGTGCCGGGCGCCAGATCGCCATTAACATTCGCTGGCTCGATTTCGCCCTCGGAATCCTTTTCGTTCCAGCTTGGCAGCCATGTTTTTAGCACACCATGCAATTGCTCAGGTGAGAAAGGCTTACTCAGGTAATCGCTCATGCCCCGCGCCAGGCACATTTCGCGATCGCCCACTATGGCGTTGGCAGTCAAGGCAATAATGGGTAAGGGTGGCAGCCCCAGACTTTGCTCTTTGGCGCGACGATTTGCAGTAGCTTCGAAGCCATCCATTTGCGGCATTTGGCAATCCATTAACACCAAATCAAAAGACTCCTGCTCCATAAGCTTTACCGCTTCCAAACCGTTATTGGCGACCCTGGGGGTCACGCCCATGGTTTGCAGCATGGCGATGGCCACTTCCTGATTGACCGGATTGTCCTCCGCCAGGAGTATCTGGCCTTTTAGTTTGGAAAATTTATGTGGCGATGCCAGTGAATGGGGCAACTGACGGCTGCTATTGTCGCCAAGGTGTCCCGCCATCACATTCAACATAAGATTGTGTAACTCGGACTGGCGCACAGGTTTTAGCAGGGTGGGAATATTGCCCAGGTCAAAACGTTTGCTGCTGACCCCGGCCGAGCTGAGCACTACAATTTTGAGCGCTGTAAAACGATTATCTTGGCGAATAGCATTGATCAGCTGACCGCCATCCATACCCGGCATCATCCAGTCGCTAATTAAAATATCTACCGGAGTCTCGGCCATCATCTGCTGATGGAGCACGCCCAAAGCGGCGGGTGCCGACTCCACCATTTGCGGCGTTACGCCCCAGGATTCCAGCCAGTGTTGCAGTATTTCGCGATTGGTTTCATTGTCGTCAACCACCAATACCCGCAGGTCGGCAAAGCCCTCTACCAATTGCAAATTGCGGGCGTCGGCCAGTTTGGGCAAGGTCAAATGAAAGTAAAAGCGACTGCCCTGCCCCTC
>CBIMZH010000499.1:0-2755 GCA_966248255.1 uncultured Cellvibrio sp. | reverse complement strand
GGCAATGTGTATGTGGAGGAGCGCACTGTGGATGTGCATATCCGCCGCCTGCGCAAAGCCCTTGCCATCGACGGTCACGAAGATCTGGTGCAAACTGTACGCGGTACTGGCTATCGCTTCTCCACCAAAGTGGAAGCCTGATTCTTCTGATTCCGGCCCTCAGGGGCTGCTTGTTGTGGTAAAGGGGCGCTTCGCTTGTTAACGGGTTACGCTGCCGAGTTCCGGCGCATCGCTATTATTTTGCTTATCGCCCTGGCCGCAGGTTTTGCTCTGGGCGATTTTGGCATACCGCTATTTTTAGGCAGCCTGGTTTATATCTTCCTCGGCTATCGCCAAATGAATCGCCTGCAGCACTGGCTGGAACACAGCGACCAGACACCGCCGGAAAGCGATGGTCTCTGGGGCAGCGTGTTCGACAACATCTACCAAATGCAGCGTCGCCAGCGCCTGGAAAAAGAGGACCTGCAGGCAGTAATCAAACGCATCCAGGAAATCACCTCGGCGCTGCGCGACGGCATTATTATTCTCGACTATCGCGGCCACCTGGATTTTTGGAACCCGGCGGCGCACCGCATGCTCGGCCTCAACACCAAGGATCAGGGCCAGTCGGTCATCAACTTTATTCGCCACCCCAAGTTTGTCAGCTATTTTGACGAGCAGAATTACGCCGAGCCTATCGACCTGCCATCGCCGCGCTTTCCCAGCAAGCAACTGCAATTTCAAATTACGCCCTTTGGCAAAAGCGAGCGTTTGATTCTGGTGCGCGACATTACCCAGCTGCACAACCTGGAAAAAATGCGTCAGGACTTTGTGGCCAACGTCTCCCACGAACTGCGCACACCACTCACGGTAATTAACGGTTATGTGGAGACACTCGCCGACAACAACACCACGCCCAGCTGGAATAAACCGCTCGCGCAAATGCTGCAACAAGCCAAGCGCATGTCGCTATTAATTAATGATTTGCTGGTGCTGTCCAAACTGGAAACTACCGAAGCGGGGCACAACCAAAAGCCAATCAATGTCGAGCAGCTGCTTAACATTGTCAAAGGCGAAGCCGATCTGCTCGCCAGAGAAAAGCAGCAAAACCTCACCCTTATCTGCAACAACACCACCAAGCCCTTAATGGTACAAGGCAACGAAAAAGAGCTGCACTCGGCCTTTTCCAACCTGGTCACCAACGCCATCAAATACACCCAGGCCGAAGGCAAGGTGTCGGTACTCTTGTGGCAGGATAAAAAGCATTTTTATATTTCGGTCAGCGACAACGGCCCAGGTATAGAAGCCAAACACCTGCCGCGCCTCACCGAGCGTTTTTACCGCGTGGACGCCAGCCGCAACTCAGGCACCGGCGGCACGGGTCTCGGCCTCGCCATAGTTAAACACGTGCTCATGCGTCACGATGCCGAGTTGAAAATCACCTCGGAACCAGGCAAGGGCAGTGTGTTTATGTGTGTGTTCCCGCTGCCCCAGGCTTAGTTCAAGTCCAGCGGACTGCGCACCCAAGATCCGCCCTTATTTAATACATGAGTGTAAATCTCGGTGGTCTTTACGTCGCTATGGCCCAACAATTCCTGCACTGTGCGAATGTCATAACCAGAGGATAATAACTGGGTTGCAAAGCTGTGGCGAAACGTATGGCAGGAGGCGTGTTTGTGAATACCAGCGAGTTTCATCGCCTCCTTTACCTTGCGCTGCAAAGTGCCATCGTAAATATGATGTCTACGCACCACGCCAGAGCGAGGGTCAACTGCCGTATCATTAGCAGGGAATAGATATTGCCAGGCGAGGGAGCCTCCAGCGGAAGGGAATTTTTGCGCAAGTCTATGGGGGAGATAAACATCACCCACACCATTCGCTTTATCAAGGCTCAGCAAATGTTTCACAACCTCAATCTGCTGCTGTAAAGGCACAATCAGCGATTCCGGCAATAAAGTGCGCCTGTCTTTTCCGCCCTTACCAGAGCGCACAATAATTTGTTTCGCAAAAAACTCCACATCCTTAACACGCAAGCTCAAACACTCACTAACTCTTAATCCGGAGCCATACGTAAGTTGCGCCAACAACTTATAGGGCATTTCCAAACAAGCAATAAGTTTGCTGACTTCAGCGGGTGAAAAGACCACAGGGATACGCCTGTGCTTTTGTGCACGCACAGGTTGTACCCCCTCAATGGGCTTAGCTAAAAACTTGTTGTAAAAAAACATCAAAGCATTCAGCGCCGTACGCTGGGTATTTACCGCCACATTTAACTCTACAGCCAAATGCGACAAAAACTGCTCTATCTCCAAGCCGCCCAGCTCGTTTGGATGGCGTTTATTGTGAAAGCGAATGTAACGAATCGCCCAATGAACATAGGCTTGCTCAGTGCGATAACTTAAATTCAAAGCGCGCATATAAGCGCGATATTGATCCATTAAGCGAACAGGCTTCGATGGAATTGATTGCGGAATATCGGTGATCATAGCTGCTCCTTGCTGTATGCATATACAGCATGCTAGACAGATAACCGGCGCATTTCAACCCTGATAAGCGGCGCCCGCCGTATATCACCTGAATTGAAAATTCAAAAATATGAAAACCTCCAAATAAATCAGAGAGTTATGCGAATAAATATAATTTTTCTAAAAGTGATAAAAGTCGGGGATAAACGGCGCTTGCCGCTTTTTGCTGATCTGATATATTCTCGATGACGTCTTAGCTTATGATTTAAAAGGCTTTTTTATTTAGTTGTAAGCAATCCAAAAATTGATAT
>CBIMZH010000498.1:0-2764 GCA_966248255.1 uncultured Cellvibrio sp. | reverse complement strand
ACCTAATTGACGATGACGCCATTACCCTGGCTTTGATGCAGGGGCTGGTGGAGCCTCTGGGTGTTGCCACCCAGTGTTTTAGCTCTGCCGAAGCTTTCCTCAAGTGCTACCAACCGCATTTTTGCGAGTGTGTGGTTACGGATATGCGCATGCCCGGGGTGAGCGGCTTACAGCTGCATAAAAGCCTACAGCAGCTTTATGAAATCCCGCCGCCGCTGATTATTGTGACTGGTTATGCCGAGGTGAGTGCCGCTGTAGAGGCGATGAAACAGGGCGCGTTTGACTTTGTCGAAAAGCCTATTCAGGGGCATCAGTTCCTGGAAAAAATTCAAGCGGCCTTAACCCTGAGCCGCAGTCTGCATCAGCAGCGCCTGCAGGCCTCCACGCGCAGGGCGCGCCTGGCACTGCTCACACCCAAGGAGCAGGAGGTGCTGCAATCCATTCTCGATGGCCAGTCTAGCCGCGAAACTGCGGAGCAGCTGGGCCTGAGTGTGCGCACCGTGGAAAACCACCGCTCTCGGTTGATGGAGAAACTGCATGTCAAATCGGCGCTGGAGCTGGTGCGCGAATTTATGACCGCCGCCAGTGACTAGCTTGTGCTAGTCCTCAGAGGGTGGTTTTTATAGTCTGAGCCCAGCTCGCCAAGCTTTACCCCCAGCCCTGGCTGGGCGCTGTTAATCCTACCTTTGTAAATCCGCCCAAGTTGGCGGATTTTTCGCTTTTAGCCCCCGCGCTTTGACGCCCGGCGCCATCTCCCTTGGCCCAGCTGGCTGAACCCCCGCTGGCCATGGGGGTTTCCCCCCTGGGCAACTGAGTAGTTCTACTCTAACGAGCCATTTGCCCGTTTAGCGATAATAGCTCCATGTTGAGTATTCGGGTGCCAATTCCACTTTGGCTCCTGCAACCGATCAAAAAATAGATGCTAAGGAAAACTATTGATGTCCAAATCCATACTGATTGTTGACGACTCCTTGACCATGCGCCAAACCCTGGCCATAGCCCTGCGCGGTTCCGGCTATCAGGTCACCGAAGCCAGCGATGGTCAAGACGCGCTGAATAAATTGGATGGTCGCAAATTCAATTTAATTATCTCTGACGTCAACATGCCCAATATGGATGGAATCAGTTTTGCCAAGGCGGCCAAACAGGTTCCCGCGTACAAATTTACGCCCATAGTGATGCTAACCACTGTGGCTGATGAAACAAAAAAAGCAGAGGGCAAGTCTGCCGGTGTGCGTGCCTGGGTGGTTAAACCTTTTCAGCCGCCAACTCTGCTAGATGCAGTTGCCAAGTTGATGAATTAGTAACTAACGCGGTTAACCCTTAACTCAGTAGCAGAACCTAAACCTCTATGAACATGAGCATCAGTCAGGCCAGTTTTGACCATATACGGAAGTTTGTTCACCGTATTGCGGGCATTACTATTGGTGAAGAAAAAACCATGCTGGTGACCAGCCGCCTGTGGCGTCGCCTGGAGGTGACTGGCTGTGCTAACTACGAAGATTACCTGCGTTTTGTGCAATCGCCTGCCGGTGTAGAAGAGCAGGCGCTGATGATTGATTTACTCACCACCAACGAAACCTATTTTTTTCGCGAGCCAGCGCACTTTCAGCGCCTGGCCAATCAAATCCTGCCAATGGTGCGCAATCGCCCGGTAAAAGTCTGGTGCGCTGCCTGCTCAACCGGTGAAGAGGCCTACAGCCTGGCGATGGTGTTAAGCGATAAGTTGGGCGCAGCCAATTGGGATCTGCTGGCCACCGATATTTCGCGCAAAGTGCTCACCCACGCGCGTCGCGGTCAATACCGTTTGGAGCGCCTGGAGCAGATGCCCAAACAATATCTGCGCGATTACTGTTTGCGCGGTGTGGAAGATCGCAACGGCATGATGGCCATTGCCCCAGAGCTGCGTAACCGAGTGCGTTTTGATCAGCACAATTTGCTTGAAAGTTTAAAAACCGGTGAGCAGTTTGATGTGATCTTTTTGCGCAACGTATTAATTTATTTTGATCAACCGACCAAACAAAAAGTGCTGCAGCTGTTGTTGCAAAACCTGCGCCCTAACGGTTGGTTAATTGTCGGCCACTGCGAAAGCCTGATGGGCTTGAATTTGCCGGTGAAACAAGAGACGCCCTCGGTATTTCGCAAAGCGGAGCTTCCTGCTTCGCAGTTGCGGATACCTGCATAAGTTTTTTCCTTGCTAGTCAGTTGAAGGTTTTGCCAGATGAAAGTCTGGCTTTTTTATTCTAGAAGTACAGGGTTTTATGACGCTACAACCGATTAAGGTCATGATTGTTGACGACTCTGCGGTAGTGCGTTCCACGCTCTCAGAGCTGCTGCAGGCAGACCCAGATATACGAGTAACTGCCGCAGTGCCAGACCCGGTATTTGCATTGGCCAAAATGAACACAGATTGGCCAGACGTGATAATCAGTGATTTGGAAATGCCGCGTATGGACGGCGTAAGTTTTGTGCGCCAGCTGATGCGCGAGCGGCCCACACCCGTTGTGCTCTGCTCCTCGCTAACACGCAGCGCGTCTAACTTTGCCTTTCAGGCATTGGATGCCGGTGCCTTTGGTCTCATCGGCAAGTCGGTTGCCAATGTCACGCGAACGCTGCACGAGCAGGCGGAACAAATTCGCCTTACCGTTCGCGCCGCTGCCCAGGTGGACCCATTGCGCTTGCGCCATCTGCGCTCGGTTAAAAAATTAATGGAAGAGCGCGGTGAACCTGCGGCGCGGCGCGGCTATGTGCGCAGCAGCCCGCG
>CBIMZH010000497.1:0-2774 GCA_966248255.1 uncultured Cellvibrio sp. | reverse complement strand
TGGGTTTTATATCTTCCCGGATTAAATTGTGGATTAGCCTTGGTGTCTCCAAATGCCGCACCACCATATGGAATATCCTCTTTAACTTCGAAAATTTGAACGTATTTTTTGTATTCAGTACGCCCGTCTCCAGCGTAAACCTGTACTCCCTGATTGAGCGCTTTTGAGCTGATTAGGCCATCAGTAGATCTGCACAGTTCTACTGCCTCAAGCGTGGTGAAGTAGTTTCCTGAAATACCACCTTTTTCTTTCCATGTGATGTGGGCAAGTTTAGTGCCTTTTTTTAACTCAGTATTGCTCAGAGTATCCACTCCGAAATAAGGATCTTGTCCTTGATATAACGCTGATTCTTCTGCAGCTGTAGGCTCCTTACAACTCAACCCCAACGGATCAACCCAGCCAGTAGGATTGGGCACATACTGGTAGTTATTAACCCCACCCAACAACCCAATCGGGTCCTGGCTGATAAAGCGGCCGCATTCTGGATCGTAGTAGCGGAAGCGGTTGTAGTGTAACCCGGTTTCCTCATCAAAATACTGGCCTTGAAAGCGCAGGTTGTTTTCTATCTCGTTGTGCTGCACCAGGGCCAGGTTGCCATAGGCTTTGTAGCTGGCGGACCAGGCGATTTGGCCTTGGGCGTTGGTAATTTCCTGGGGGGTTCCCAGGTGATCCAGATGGTAGTGATAGATTTGGTCGTTTTGCGCAACGGCCAAAGGTTTGTGGGTGCCTGGTTCGAATAAATAGATTTTGGCGGTTTGGGCTTGATCTGCCTGTTGGGTGCAGGTTTCGCTGAGTAGACTGTTATCCAGCCATAAAAACTCAGTAGTGCTTTGCTCATTGCATTTGCTTATACGGCGCCCCAGGGCATCGTATTGGTATTCAGTGGTCTTGCCCTGGATTTCAACCGATTGCAGCTGATTGAGTGCATTGTAGTTAAAGCGTTGCTGCAGCGCTTGTTGCTTGCCGCGCGCATTCAGTGTGCGATTGCCGCGCTCGTCGTAGCTGTAGTGGTTATCGCCAAAAAAGGCGAGACGGTTGCCGCGAATTTGCTGGCTGGAATCTGTCTGCTCTGTGTTGCCAGAACCGAGAATATTGCCCGCAGGATCGTGCACGAAGGCTTCCGGGTTTGGCCCTTCGACTTGGGTGAGGCGATCCAAGGCATCATAGTGGTAGCGAGTGCTGCCGCGCAGCTGATCGTCTATCTGTGCCAGCTGACCGAAGGCGTTGTAGTGGAAGCGGCGCTGGCTGATAGGTGCAAAGTTACTGTCCTGGCTGCGCTTGCCAGTGCGCTGGGCAATGAGTCGCCCCTGTGGATCGTAGCGGCACTCCGTTTCTAATTGGTTGCCGAGTAAGCGTTTTAGCTCGCGGCCCAAGGTGTCGTGGGCAATAGCGACAACCGTTTGTTGGTTAAATGCCAGACCGGTAAATTGGCTGTTGGCGTTGTAGCTGTAGGTAATTTGCTCGCCGCTGGGCAAATGGGTTTGGATACGCTCGCCGGCAGCGTTGTAGTTGTGGCGAATGACTTGCTGATCCTGCCAGTCCTCTACAATTCGACCTAAGGGGTCGTAGCTCCAGCGCAGTTCACGCGCGGCGTTTTTCGCCTGGGTTAGGCGACCTGCATTGTCATAGTCAAACTCGTTGAGCGTCGCTTGGGTGAGGGCATCTATCTGTGTAAGCAGGCGGCCATCGCTGCGGCGGGCGAAGTCGATTTGGTTAATGAGGTTTTGGCCGTCGCGAGAAAAATCCTGTGCTGATTGCAGGTGTCCCGCTGCGTTGTATTGGTAGCGCTGGATGCGCCCGTCAAAACCTATCTCTTGAATCAAACGTTCATTGAGATCGTAGTCGAGTTGATAGCGCTCACCTTTCTCGTTGGTGAGGCCGATCAGGTTGCGCTCACCATCGTAGTGATAGTGCAGGCACTGACCGTTGGGATCTATGCGTTTTACGACTTGCGATAAGCCGTTGTATTGGTAGTGAGTAAGTCGTCCGGCGGAATCTTTTTGCCCACTGAGTAAACCCTGTTCGTTGTAGGCAAACTGTTCAACCTTGCCATCCGGATGTTTGATGGCGGTGCACTTGCCCTTGCCATCGTAGCGGTATTCACTGACTTGATTATCCGGCCAGGTAATTTTTAGCAGCTCGCCCCAGTGTGAGTAACTGTAGCGCGTTTGATTCCCTTGCGGGTCTTTACGTGCAATCAATTTGCCTTGGTGATCCCAGACAAAGTGCCAGGTGCGATTTAAAGGGTCAGTTAAGCTGTTAACTAAACCTAAGGGATTGTATTGGTAGCTGCTGGTTTCGCCGTTGGGATTGGTTTGACTGCGAATTAACCCCTGCTCGTCAAACTCGCGCTTCCAGCTGTGGCCTAGTGGATCGCGCGATTCAATGACATTGCCCCAGTCATCGCGCACTAAATGCGTAGTTTGCCCAGCCTTATTGGTCAGACTGATAAGCCGCTGTTCCTGGTCGTAATGGAAGTGGCTGGTTGCACCTATGGGGTCGGTAATGCAGGTGATATTGCCAAAGTCATCATACTGAGTGCGCGTCTCACCGCCTTCGGCATCGCGATGGTAAACGGGTAAACCCTGCTTGTTAAATTCATAAATTTGCGTGCCGCCGCGAGTATCTGTAGATATGCTGCGGCGATTGGGTTTGTCCCATTCAAAACGATAATCGTATGTGGCTTGGCCATCAATGTTATCGCCCCAGTTGCGCAAGCAGCGCGCGTCGGGTTTGTTGCTGTCCCAGGTAAAATAAAAACTGTAGCCAGTTTT
>CBIMZH010000496.1:0-2781 GCA_966248255.1 uncultured Cellvibrio sp. | reverse complement strand
GTATGGGGGCGTTAAAAGCAGCTTCTGCCATAGGTGAATAATCGCGCGCCGCGCCCCAGGTGCCCGACTCGTTTTCGATTTGCACCATGATCACGGTGTTTTTGCTGTCCACCTTTTTCAGGTGTGACATAAGTGCCAAAAAGGCTTTCTTATCGGCCGCCAGAGTTTCGTTACCTAGGGGCGACAAGGAATTGACTGTGTCGCCATCTTTAGTCACTACGCGAGGGAAGCGCTTGTTATCCAACTTCACCCAGGCAGGCGCATACTGCGGGCCGTTGTTTTTCCAGGTTGCAAACCAAAGCAGCACCAAACGCTTGTTGTGCGCACGCGCCTCTTTTAGCAACACATCGACAAAAGAAAAATCAAACTGCCCTTCTACCGGCTCCACCTGCTCCCAGGCCACCGGGATACTCAGGGTATTAGCCTGCATTTTTTCCACACTGGGCCACACGTTTTTTAACGCTGCAGGATAATTGGATGAGTTGTTGGCCTGAGCGCCCAAAACCAGATAGGGAGCGCCATCTACCTTAAGCAGGTGTTTGCCATTGTTGCTTACAATTTCGGGCAGGGGTACAGCCGCAAATGCGCTAGCACTTACCACAAAGCCTAAAGTTGCAGCGATTGTTTTTAAAGACATGTTTAAACCTTTGTCGAGCGCCATAGAAACCTCGGTATCCACTTATTGTTGTGAATGAAATTAGGGTGGAATTAGCGGAAGGAATATTAAAGATTCCAGCAAAAAAAGCTTGGAAATTTGGCGTTTTTTACGCTTGTTTACATAGGGGCAAAAGCGTGAGGCCCAGCTTAAAAATAATAAACCTTGCCCCCTTCGGGGCAAGGTTTATTAGCACCAATTAGAATCTGGCGCGCAGACCAACAGCAAAGCGAACGTCTTGTGCATAAGAATATGCAACATGATCACCCGCTGAGTTTTGATCCATGATACCTACCGTTTTTTCTTTCAACAGATTGGTAGCTTCCGCGGTAACTGTGTAGTTATCCATGAAGGTGTAGCTGATAGACGCATCCAATTGACCATAGTCATCGTTGTATACAGGAATGCTCGCCTTACCACTCCAGTCCGGGAAGTCTGGGTTGAAACCGTTGCTACCCCAGGAGATCAGGTACTTGCTGCGCCAGGTGTAAGCCAAGCGTGCAGACAAACCATTCTTCTCGTACATACCCACGATGTTAAAGGCATTTTTAGACAACTGATCGATTGGCAACTGACCATAGCTGGTGCCATCAGTGTCTACTGGCGCAGCGCCTGACAAACCATTATCGGACAGCAGAGGGAAATCCGCCTTGCTATCTATGTAGGTGTAGTTAGCCTGGATACCCAAACCATCAAATGGCTCTGGCAGGGTGTCAAAGAATTTGTTTACACCCACTTCGATACCATTGATGTCACCACTACCTACGTTGGACAACCAGGTTGCAGTACCGCTGTAACCGTTCAGGCTGTATGGCGCTCTGTCTTTCTTGAAGAAATCTTCAACATGTTTATTGAACAGGGCCGCGTAAACCATGCCGCCGTGCTCATCGAAATACCATTCTGCTGACAGATCAAACTGCGTGGCCTGCATAGGTGCAAGAATGGGGTTGGTATCCTGTGCCAGGTTATAGGAAACGTGACCAGTGTCATTATCGCGAGTTGGAGAAGCAACTATGCGCGCTTGCATATCGGAGAAACTTGGCTGCCAAATGGCTTTAGAACCAGCAAAACGGATAAACAGGTCATCGGTTGCTTTCACACGTAGGTTAAAGCTTGGCAACACATGAGAGCGATTGGTTTTCGCCTCGAAAGCTTCGGAGGAGTAAGGAACTATAGTATCGCCTTCAACCACCAACTCATTAACAATAAAGCTGCCGCTAGCTACGTTGTCAGTCTGAACTACGCGTACACCAACGTTACCATCGATGGGCATGGGCAGATCTTCGAAGGCGTAGTTAGCCATCAGGTACATAGCCACAGAAGTTTCTTTCTGCTTGTTGCGATTGTCCGGGTTATCCAACATGGTCCAATCTGGATAAACAACAGAATCACAGGCCCAAGAGAAAGACTCGGTAGGACAGCCAGCGTTTACTGCATCGGTAGTAGCGCGGAAGTTTCTCGCAGCTTCAGCAGAATACAGATAAGCAGCTGCTGGAACATCCACATCACCGCGCTGGAAATCGTTAAAGGAGTAGAGAGTTAGGAATTGAGACGCCTGATCACCAGTCACTTTGGGCAGAGAGTTTTTATCAAAGCCCAACCAGGTGGCGTAACGGGTATTCCAATCTTATGGGGTGTTGATGTTATCAGCAGTTTTCTCTGAGTATCTAACACCGGCTTTTACCGATTTGATGATAGAACCATCAAAGTCGTACTCGGCATCAAAACGACCCGTCTTGGCATCGGCGTTATTGCGCTCGAAGTGGGTCATCTCCTGACCAAGGCTGTAGTTGCTGTAGTCGGACATAAAGTCTTCGTCGAGCAAAATCGACGGAGTATCAGTACCTATGCCACCCATGTAGCCTTCAGCCGGAATAACTTTCAAGCCGAGAGTGTAATCGTCCACAGTGGCTTCAGCTTTAACGTATTGCAAATCAGCAGAAAACTTCCAGTGATCATCCGGAGACCACTTGATACCAGAAGAGTAGTCAGTGGTTTTTGAAGTATTGCTTGCCCAACGAGTACTGGTACCAAAATCCAGGCCCCACTGCGCCGGATTGGCAACGGTTACAGTACCTGACTCCATTGCGCCATTGGCAGTGTATGCCCAGTCGTTATCTGCCGTT
>CBIMZH010000495.1:0-2797 GCA_966248255.1 uncultured Cellvibrio sp. | reverse complement strand
GATTAAATCGTTAAAAGAAGTGGTGGATTACAGCTTTGCGATTCCAAGCGACTCTCAAATTGAAAAGTCTGTGTTTGGAAACCCAATGGCCGCCCAGGGAAACTATAACGGATTTTTCCTTGGTGAGACTATTGCGGATTTGTCGCAGCGCACAGTTAAGCGGATTACTGGGCAAATAAATGCAGGCGCAGCGCGCGGTCTGACTACGCCAGAAATTGTGCGGTCTATCATTGGCACTAAAAAAGCGGGTTATGCCGATGGCATATTGACTATGAGCTACCGCGATGCTGATTTCCTGGTACGCACCGGACTGCAACATGCGGCGGCAATGGCGAGGCAATCAACTTGGGAGCGCAATGCAGACATTGTTAAGGGGTGGCGATTCAGGGCTGTTTTTGATAGCCACACAACAAGGCAGTGCAGGGCGCTGGGAGAAATGGACGAGGTTTACCCAATTGGCCAGGGACCAATTCCGCCAATTCATGGCCGCTGCCGATCAACAATGGTTGCCGCGCTGGATGGTCGCTTTGCCTTCTTGAATAAGGGTGCAACTCGATCTGCCAGGGGCGATGATGGGGTTGTACAGGTTGATGCCGGGCTTGGTGACTATGAATGGCTAAAGACTCAATCAAAAGCGTTTCAAAATGAAGCTCTTGGAAGTAAAACGCTCGGAAAACTATTCCGCGATGGTGGGCTTTCTGCTGAGCGCTTCGCTGAAATTACCGTGGGTAAAAACTATAAACCGCTGACAATTGCTCAAATGCGCGACCTTGAGCCGGCGGCCTTTTCTCGTGCTGGACTTTAATTTAACTGACAGAGGTGTTAGCTATGCAAAAACGTATTAACCGCCCAATTGATCCTTATTCACCAGAGTGGCCAGCCTATTGGGCGCAAAACCCGCATTTGTTGCGCGGCGTTGGGGCTGACGCAGCCGATGGTGGTGAAAAGGGTGGTGATAATGGCGGCGATAAAGGTGGTGGTGATGCAGCAGAGCTTGAACAGCTTCGAAAAGATGCCGCTGAGGCTAAAGCGCTGCGTGAAGAAAATGAGCTTTTCAAGCGCAAGCATGCTGAAGCTGAAAAGCATCGCAAGGAGCAAGAAAAGACTGCCGCCGAAAACGCCCGCAAAGCTGCAGCTGCCGCCGGCGACATTGAAGCCCTGGAAAAATCCTGGGGTGAAAAGTTTACCGCGCGCGAAACAGAGCTTTCAGGTGAAGTAACCACCTATCGTGGCATGGTAGAAGAGCTGACCGCTGGCGCAACCGCTAACAGTATCTGCACCAAAATCGCAATGGAAGGCTGCGCCGATGGCCTGATGCCGCATGTTCGCGCGCGCCTAAAGTCTGAAATTGTTGATGGTAAAGCGGTTACTCGTATTTTGGATAAAGATGGGCGAGTGTCTGCTATGACGCCTGATGATTTGATGAAGGAACTGAAAGCAGTTCCCTATTTGGCACCGCTAATTGTTGGAAGTAAAGCGGGCGGTGCAGGCACACCGGGAGGTCAGGGAAACAGCGGATCAAAATCAATTTCGCGCGCTGATTTCGAAAAACTGAGCCCGCATGAGCGCGCCGCCAAAATGGCAGCTGGATTTTCTGTGGCAGAATAGTTGACATTGAAATTTAATTGATATAGATTTTTCACATTAGTGGAGTTAGTCCGTGGCTACTCCCCGAGTCCGTGGCTCGCATAGATGACTTTTTTATCTTTGCCGAGCGCGGACTTTTTCATTTTTGCCTCGGCCAAAAATTAATTTATTTTTGCCGAGGTTTCACATGGCCAATACTCTCACTGGGTTGATCCCAACTCTATACAACTCACTGGATGTGGTATCTCGTGAGCTCGTAGGTTTTATTCCTGCTGTAACTTCAGACATGACCTATGCGCGCGCCGCAGTTGGTCAGACTGTGACCTCACCCGTTGCACCTGCTGCCACTGCAACCGACATTACCCCAGCGGTAACTCCGCCCAATGATGGCGACCAAACCATTGGTTCCGCCAGCATGACCATCACCAAAGCTCGCCGCGTACCGGTTCGATGGAATGGAGAGGAGCGCCTTGGTGTTGATAACAATGGTGCGCAGTACAACATTATTCTGCGTGACCAGTTTTCGCAGGCCAAGCGCACACGGGTAAATGAGGTCGAGGCTGATTTGGCGGGTCTTTATACCTCTGCCTCTCGCGCCTATGGCACTGCCACAACAACCCCATTTGCATCAAGCCTGGCCGATCCTGCACAGCTCCGCAAACAGCTTTCAGACAATGGCCAATGGACCAGCGACATGCACCTGGTGCTTGATACTGGCGCTGGTGCAAATATGCGCACCCTGGCCCAGCTGACCAAGGCAAATGAAGCTGCAGACACTTCGCTTTTGCGCCGTGGCGTACTGACCGATATTCACGGTTTTGCAATTCGCGAGTCTGGCCAGGTAAAAACCCACACGGCCGGCACAGGCGCTTCAGCGACAACTAACACCGCTGGCTATGCAGTTGGCGCAACCAGCATCACCTTGGCCTCTGCCGGTACCGGGACAATTCTTGCTGGTGATGTGATTTCATTCGCTGGAGACTCGAACAAATACACCGTTGTGACTGGAGATTCAGACGTTTCCAACGGTGGCACCATTACAATTGCCGCACCAGGTCTGCGTAAAGCTATCGCTGCATCGGCAACCAACATCACCGTGTCTGCAAGCTCTGTGCGTAGTATGGCGTTTAATCGCTCTGCCATCGCCCTGGCGACTCGCGCTCCGGCATTGCCTCAGCAAGGGGATTCAGCGATTGACCGCATGTTGGTA
>CBIMZH010000494.1:0-2801 GCA_966248255.1 uncultured Cellvibrio sp. | reverse complement strand
GCCGCAGCATAGCGGAGTAGCCCCCCCCTACAAACCCGACAGCGACAGCTGGTAGGTGCTGATTGATTGGATCGACCAGCAAAACGCTGAATATCAGTGGTTGAAGGAGCCGGAGGTCGAGGCCAATGGGGAGATTGAAACCAATGAAGAGGCCGATATTCCGGCGGTAGATAAAAGATAATCAGGCCCTTAGAGGCCTGGTTATTAATAATTAAAATGCTGTCTCTGCCAATCCCCACAGCGATTCAGCAGCTTTCGACTTTCGCACATTCTTTTACACAATCTTTCGTGCAAACTTTCGCACAATATCTCCCGCGCCGGTTAAACGCCCAATTTGTTAAAAGCCAAAACCCGAGACCAGAGTGCGGTCGCCACTGACCACATCTACGGCTATAACACTGCCAGCAGTTTGATCGACGATATAGAGTATCCCGCGTTCGCTATCAAAGGCGCCGCTCGTCAGTTTTGCCTGTTCATTAAACGGCGAGCCATTACCCACGCGGATATCATCTTCGCTATCCATTACCCCATCCGGCCCAGCACTGCTGATTGACACTATGCTGCGCTCCAGGGTGCTCGGGTCAATCGCTATGACCGCAACCAAGTCCTGATCCACAACCAGAATACGATTGCGCGCTTGATCAAAGACGGTCGCCACAGGGGCCAATAGCTCTATACCTTTGCCATCGCCGGGTTCGGCAATTGGAGTGCGATTGCCCTCGGGCAGGCTAATGGTGGTGACGCGGACGGCGCTGCTGTCGTTGTCTTCTGTCATCAGCAATAGATTGTGGTTTGCTACCAGGGTCAGTGAAATTGGGTAATCGAACATATCACCCAGTCCTGTGTCCTTGTCCGATACCATTTCACGGTTGCCGGTGGCCAGATCTATCTTGATGAGCTCGCTGTTTTGCCCCACATAGACTTGATTATTGGCCGCATCCAAGGCCAGGGACTGCGGATACTCAAGCACTGGGCCAGTGCCCAGGGTGCTGCTTGAAATTACACTCTGGTTACCGGTGCTCATATCTATGGCGATAAGCGCACGCAGGCCAGTATCAACGGCGAGCAGGCGATTGTGTTGGCTATCCACGACAAAATCTTCCGCTTTATCTGAGCCGAGGCTGGTTCCGCGCGGTTGATTGGGATTAGTGGCATCAAAACCGGAGATAAGTTGGCGATCCGCCGGATGGGCGCTGTCGGCCAGATTGATGGCGTAATAGATATTGTGGCTATTTAAAATATCATCCAACACGACTAACTGCGGCAGTGCACCTGCCTGGGCATTGGGCACCAGGACGATACGACTTGGCGCCAACAGCTCTGGCCCCGATCCCAGCACTTCTTCGATTGGCGTGCGCTCGCCAGTGGTTAGATCGACGCGGTAAATATGGTTTTGCTGATAGGGCAATACAAATACCTTGTTGCTGTCGCGACGATCGAACAACAAGTCACTATATTCCTGAAAATCCGGCCCTTTACCGATGATCTCGCTACTGCCCGTCTCTTCCGGTGCAGCACTGTCTATACCCGACAAAAGGCTTAAGTTGTCAGTGTCCAGATCTATAGCTAACAAGGCGTTGCCGGACGAAACTAGCGCGCGCGTGCTGTCGCCGGGAAAAAATGTGACGGCGGAAGGATAGGTAAATTTATGCAACAGGGTTTTGGTTTTTGCGTTCACATCCACACTAAAGAGCGATTTAATGCCCAGCTGTCGGCTAACCGTCAACACCCGGTTGGCGTCGTTAGGGTCGAGCACCAATGAATTGGCCGACAGGAGGTCATCCAGGACAAGATTGGGGCTATTGGGACGATCATTTGGGTCGTAATTACTGGACGCAGGATCAACCAGATCAAATTTAAAAATACCGTTCACGCCGTTGACTTGGCCGCTGGATTGCTTGCCTGTAGAAACCAGAAAGCGATTGTTGACTGGGTCAACCACCAGGCTTCTTGTCACGGTCAATTCTGACACCAGTGATGAGCGTTCACCTGTAGCCAGATCCACGGCAAGTACACGGCCGTTACTGCTGGAGGCCACATCGAGAACCAGAGCCCGGTCGCGCGCCGGGTCAAGGCTTAGATCCCAGGGCGTGCTCATGGAGACGCCATTGCCATCACCATCCTGGGAAATAATTTTTCGCTTGCTTGGGTTTAAGCCGCCACCGACATCCAGGCTCAACAAGGCATGGAGCCCAGAGTCCACCACCAACAGCTGATCATCACTATTGGGCGCATAGACAAACGCATTGGGGTTATGCAGTTGTATACCGGTGTTTTCGCGCTGCGCGAAACTGCCACTGAACTGGCGTTGATTGCCGTGCACATCAGTCACTGTGCCGTTCAGCAGATTCGTCCCCGCCTGCACCGCGAGGCTAGCCACTTGCCAGCTGGCAAAATCGTCTTCGCTGGTGGCTTCAACACCATTCACTGTGACCGATGTGATTGCATCGCCCTCCGCATCGCTTGCGCTGCCGCGCACACTAAGCAAGCTGCCGGTGGTATGGCTGCCGGTGAGCGGGAAAATGATGCTGGCAAGGGGCGCCTGATTATCCTCGGTGGTTACCTCAAAGCTGACAATCACATCGCCTACGCTGAGCTGGGCGCTGGTTTTAGTCATAACAGCTGTGGATGCATGCAGGCGAACGCGAATTTGCTGGCCGGCGACAACACTGCCTGTAGCATTAGTGAAGGCGTCATTATCCAGCGAGTATTCACCGCCATTGATTGAAATAGGTGTAGAGGCATCGATGCCGCTCAGAGTTATCGCCTCCGACTCGACTAATGCCCCCTGAGTTACATTG
>CBIMZH010000493.1:0-2805 GCA_966248255.1 uncultured Cellvibrio sp. | reverse complement strand
GTCTTATTCGTTTGCAAACAAAATTTCCTTTGTAATCAAGATTTTTACTGTTAAAGAATTCTTGTACTTGGCCGTTAGCTTTACAGGCCTGTTTGATGAAACAGGCATCACCCCAATTACTTGGCCATATGGGTTGCCCTATGAATTCTTTCTCCGCTATCCAAAGCTATTCGAGCGTCCGTGTTCATTCTGGTGTGGAGGATGCCTCACCCCATAGATTGATTCAAATGTTGTTTGAAGGCGCTTTGGAGAGAATCGCTCAGGCCAAAGGGGCGATGTTGCAAAACCAAATTGCCCGCAAGGGCGAGTTGATTGGCAAGGCAATTAATATAGTGGGTGGCCTACAGGGCAGCTTGAATGATAGCGAGGGCGGTGAGTTGGCGGCCAATCTGGATTCGCTGTACGACTATGTTATTCGTCGCCTGATGCAGGCGAATCAGCAAAACCAACCGGACTATCTTGAGGAGTGTGGTCAGCTGCTGGGCGAGATAAAGTCAGCCTGGGATGCCATTGCCGAGCAAGTGCAATAAAAGGAGCAGGCTATGTCACTAACAGCAGTACCTTGCCCCGATTATGCTGGTGAGGCCGGAATTCTGGCGTTGCGCTCACTTCAATCTGAGCTGACTCAGGCGTTACAGGCAGAGGACTGGAGTCGGGTTAGGCATTTGGATCGTATTTGCGTGATATTAATTGATCGAGTAATTGCCGCCAACGCCGAGGATAAGTCCATTCTGGTTCGTGCTTTGAGTGAGCTTAAGGGTGTTTATGCGGGAATGATTGCCCAGTGTCAGCAGGAAGTCAGCTTATTGGCTAATCGCTAATAGTGGTTAAAGTGGGCGATTCGACTAAATAAACAAAAAAATGCACAAGTTTGGTTTTTAAAACCTTGGGTTTATAACAAAACTCGCAAATCTCCTATAGCCCTGCTAGCCTTAGCATTGGCTCAAAGTTCCTTAGGAGATGTTTCGTGTCCAATTACAACCCGCAAGAAGCTCTCAAGCAATACCAAAAGCTGGGTATTGAATCCGAAGTGAGCAATGCTTCTCCGCATCGACTTATCCAAATGCTGTTTGAAGGTGCGCTAGGGCGATTGGCTGCTGCTCAAGGGGCAATGTCGCGTGGCGACGCGGCGGCTAAAGGCGAGCTGCTTGGGCGAGCTATTAGCATAGTGGCCGGTTTGCGCAGCTCCCTGGACATGAGTGCCGGTGAGCTCTCTGAAAATCTCGACAAGCTCTACGAATATATGAACTTTCGTCTGCTCGAGGCCTCTGCGCAAAACGATGCCGAAAAAGTGGCAGAAGTGATTCAGCTGTTAAAGACGCTCAAATCCGGCTGGGACGAAATAGCCCCCAAATAAATCCAAGTGATTCTCTTCGAGCAAGTTAATTCAAATTAACCAATTCAATTAAAGGTAGGCACAATTTTGGCGGAAAATTGTGCTCCTTGATCTACTTTTGTCAAAGTGACAATTTATCTTCGTCATAAATTTGACTAAGTTCACAGTCTCGTCTATTACTTACCAGAATTTGTCGGGCCGCCAACGGAAGTTGGTTGTTGTGTGCTCGATTTGCGTTTGTATTAATCTGGTTGTAATAAGGGTTTTAGGGTATGTGGCGAAACAATAAGGTTCTGGTCATAGATGACAATCAGGCGCGCAGGCACGATCTTAAAATTCTTCTCGATTTTCTCAATGAAACCACGCTGGTCACTGGCAGTGACACCTGGCAGGCAGCCGTTGCCGAAGAAAACCAGGGTGAAGACTATGTTGCTATTTTTGTTGGCGACATAGGTGATAGTCGTCAGTCAGCAGCGCAGCTGTTTAAAGAGCTGCGCGCCTGGAACGATGAATTGGCGGTGGTGCTAATTGGCGATGAAAACCAGCATCTAGCCGACGACCTGGAGGATGCCTACAGGTTTATGGTAATTGCCGGCCTCGCTGTACCTCCTACCTATAACAAGCTGGTTGATACCCTGCATCGCGCTCAGTTGTATCGCGAAGCTCAGTCCAACTCCAAGCGTCAGCCACAGCGCCGCGCGGTTCACTTGTTTCGCAGCCTGGTTGGCACCAGTCGTCAAATTCAAAACGTGCGCGAAATGATGAGCCAGGTTGCGGATAAAGACGTTTCGGTGCTGATTACCGGTGAGTCGGGTACAGGTAAAGAGGTGGTTGCGCGCAACCTTCACTACAACTCGCCGCGCCGCGACAAACCCTTTGTGCCGGTTAACTGCGGTGCAATTCCCGCCGAGCTTTTAGAGAGCGAATTATTTGGCCATGAAAAAGGGGCGTTTACCGGGGCGATTAGCTCCCGCGCCGGACGTTTTGAGTTGGCTGAAGGCGGCACCTTGTTTCTCGATGAAATTGGCGATATGCCCCTCAATATGCAGGTAAAAATTCTGCGCGTGTTGCAGGAGCGTTGCTTTGAACGTGTGGGCAGCAATAAAACCCAATCAGTTGATGTGCGTATTATTGCCGCGACTCACCGCAATCTGGAGCAGATGATTGCCGATAATACCTTCCGCGAAGATCTCTATTACCGATTGAACGTCTTCCCCATTGAGCTGCCCTCACTGAAAGAACGTGCCGAAGATATTCCGCTGCTAATTAATGAATTGGTGTCGCGCATGGAGAGTGAACAGCGTGGCTCCATTCGCTTTAACTCTGCCGCTATTTTGTCCCTCTGCCAGCATGAGTGGAGTGGCAATGTGCGCGAGCTGGCCAACCTGGTGGAGCGCATGGCCATCATGCATCCCTATGGCGTTATAGGTGTGCAGGATTTGCCGGCGAAATATCGCCATGTCGATGTC
>CBIMZH010000492.1:0-2832 GCA_966248255.1 uncultured Cellvibrio sp. | reverse complement strand
GACACCTCCAGTCGTGAGCAGATGTTGACGGCTATGACCGCCATGACTAAAACCCAGCTTGCAAATATTGTGGAAAAGCCTTTGCACTTAGGGGTGCGAAAAGATAGTTGGATTGGTAATTGTGTCGCTCTTGGTGATGCTGCCATGCAGACAGATCCGGTAGATGCAACAGATCTGCATTATTTAGGTTTGGGTATTTCAACGCTGTGCAGCTTGTTTCCCAATAATTGCAAGGATATGCCTGAAGCAATATGGTTCAATAAAAAAATGCGAGAAGATGCCGAGCGAGTTCGCGATTTGCAGATAGCGCATTATCAACTCAATGGTTTAAAAAACGAGTCATTCTGGGAATCTGCGCGCAAAGAGCCTCCGCCAGCAGCTCTACAGCAAAAGTTGCGCCTTTTTGGCTCTCGAGGAAAGATCTCTTTACTGGAGTCGGAAACTTTTCAAGACGAGAGCTGGGTTTCATTATTTGTTGGCCAAGAGTTTATACCCCAGACTTATGATCCGCGTGTGGATGTTGTTCCCACTACGGAAATAGCCAATAAATTCCAACAAATGCTGGATTTTATCGCGGGTGAGCTGGAGGCCATGCCCAGTATAGAAGCGCACGTAGAAATGAATTCAGATGCATTTAGTTTCGGTAGTAATTTTTAGTAGGTCGACTCATGAGTCAGTCTCGCGTTAAAAAAATATGGTTTGTGGGTGGCGGTACGGCTGGCTGGATGGCTGCAGCTGCTTTTTCCCGCGTTATTGGCTGTCGTAGCCACGACATTGTACTGGTGGAGTCTGAGCAAATTGGCACAGTGGGTGTTGGCGAAGCTACCATCCCAATGATTTCACTTTTTAATAAAAAAGTTCTAGGTATCGACGAAAATGAGTTTGTGCGTGAAACCAATGGAACTTTTAAGCTAGGTATAGAATTTGTAAATTGGCGACGCCAGGGGCACTCCTATTTTCACCCTTTTGGCGGCTATGGCATGGACATGGATGGGGTGAGTTTTACACATTTTTGGCGCCGTTGGGTCGATGCAGGCGGGGGGTTGGATTACACCCGTTTTAGCCCGGAAACCGAGGCCGCGCGTGCTGGGCGATTTATGCGTACTGAAGGCGAGCCAGGCCCCAAGTTAATGCCAGATATAAATTACGCATTTCAGTTTGATGCGAGTTTATACGCGGCTTACCTGCGACGTTATGCCGAGCGCTTGGGTGTTAAGCGAGTCGAAGGCAAGGTAATTGGAGTAGATCAGGACCCAGATACCGGCCATATCCAAACTTTACGTTTGGAAGCTGGAGATAAAATTGATGGTGACTTTTTTCTAGACTGCTCAGGTTTTAGAGGGCTGCTTATAGAAGGGGTATATAAGGCCGGTTATCACGATTGGAGCAAGTGGCTTCCTGTCAACACCGCTATGGCGGTGCCCTGTGCCAGCGCCGGTGAATTGTTGCCCTATACTCGCGCCACTGCTTTGGACTCGGGTTGGCAGTGGCGAATTCCGCTACAGCATCGCACAGGTAATGGTTATGTTTTCTCGAATCAATTTATTAGCGAAGATGAGGCCGCTAGTAAATTGCTGAAAAATATCGATGGCAAAGCATTGGCGGAGCCCCGTCCTTTGCGCTTTGTTACTGGTGTGCGTAAAAAAAGCTGGATTAAAAATTGCGTCGCTCTGGGGTTGGCCAATGGTTTCCTGGAACCTTTGGAATCCACCAGTATTCATTTGGTGCAGGTGGCTATTTCGAAAATTCTTACGATGTTTCCTCGTGTCGGTTTTAATGAGTGGTTAATCGAGCGATATAACGATGAAATGTTTAGAGAGTACGACATAATCAAGAATTTCCTGATTGCTCACTACAAGGTTACCGAGCGAGAAGATACGCCATTTTGGCAGTACGTTAAAAATATGGAAATTCCGGTAGAACTCTCAGAGCGCCTCCAGTTATTCCGCGAGCGGGGTGAGGTTATTGCTTATACCGGTGAGTTGTTTAAAGAAACCAGCTGGTTTGCTGTGTTGATGGGGCAGGGCTTGATTCCCCAAGCTTATCACCCAGTAGCCGATTCGATCAGCGACGATGAGCTGCGCTTGCGCCTTACTAAAATTCGCGCCGGCGTAAAAGCGCGAGTCGAGTCCATGCCCAGTCATGCGGAGTTTATACGTCACCAGTGTGCGGCCAATATACGCGTGTAACCCTTGGCCGCAATGGTTTTATTGTGGGTATCCAGTTTAGTTTCGGCTTAAGACTTTGGCGAGTGAGGCGCGCAATGTTTTGAGTGCAGCATCAGGGCGGATGCTGGCGAGTATGCCGCGTCGGTTTTCTGGTAAGTGCTCGCCAGGGTTGCCATTGCGATTAAATACATAGTGATCAAACAAATGTTTCCAGGCATCGCGATGGTTTTCTGGTAAATAACGGACTGCCATCATTGCGTGAAAAAGTGCAAACTTGGGATCAGCGCGGCGTGCCTCTTCATCACCCCACCAGTAGTTCATTAACGCATTGATGTTATCCAGCGAGCGCACATTGTGCCACCACAAATAGGGGATAAAAATTGCATCGCCAGGGTTCAACAGCGCTCGCATCCCATGTTTCTCGGCTTCGGCAAATTTGGGGTAACGGATGTAATCCGGATTAACCAAATCTACCATGCTAATGGTGGCCCCTGCCGGTGTCAGCTCTAAAGGGCCAATATACAAATTGGCAATTTGCTCGGTGGGAAATAGAGTGAACTCGCGGCGCCCGGCTACACAGCAGGCAATGTTTTCCGAAGTGTCATAGTGCGCGGCGACAGTCGCCTGCCCGCCTACCCAGATGCGTGGGTAAATGTTATCTGGC
>CBIMZH010000491.1:0-2834 GCA_966248255.1 uncultured Cellvibrio sp. | reverse complement strand
AGGTCGGAGTCCATCTGTTTGAGTACAGGCGAATCAATTACCTTGGCACTTGACTCACCTGAGACCTGAACAGCTGGGTCGGGGATGTAGATTTTGGGGATGGAATAGACAAACCCGACAACTGTCACAAAGATCAGCAGCAGGTATTTCCATAGCGGGTAGCGATTTAGCATAGGGGTTTCCCATTTTATTCAGCTTCCGGCGAGGGAAGCTTTGATTATTTCTTGCTCACAAAGCGACAAATTGCCGCCTCGTGGTATGGTCAAGGGCGCCGGATTATACCTTTATTGCGCCACACAACAATGAATCCGCACCCGCTTTGGGCACATCAGTTTTTACATCATTGGGCCAATGGCGGCACTTCCAAGCCCTGACGACCATAAAAGTCCGCTAAAAAGGCGTCAAAGCTGTTTTCGCTTAGCGCCTGGCGCATAGCCGCCATCAAATCCTGGTAATAATGCAGGTTGTGAATGGTGTTGAGCTGGGCGCCGAGCATCTCATTGCATTTATCCAAATGGTGCAGATAGCTGCGCGAGAAACTCTGGCAGGTGTAGCAGCTGCATTCAGGGTCCAAGGGGCCGGTATCTTCGCGGTATTTGGCATTGCGCAGCTTGATCACACCGGCGCGGGTAAACAGATGGGCGTTGCGCGCATTGCGGCTGGGCAGTACACAGTCAAACATATCTATGCCGCGACGAACCCCTTCCACCAGATCACCCGGCTTGCCCACCCCCATCAGGTAGCGGGGTTTATCCACCGGCAATTGCGGCGCTGTGTGATCGAGAATGCGCAGCATATCCTCTTTAGGCTCGCCTACCGACAGGCCGCCTATGGCATAGCCGTCAAAACCGATGCCCACCAGACCGGTCAAGGATTCGGTACGCAGGCCTTCATACATGCCGCCCTGAACAATACCAAACAGCGCCGAAGGACTATCGCCATGGGCGGTTTTGGACCGTGCCGCCCAGCGCAGCGACAACTCCATGGATTGGCGCGCCTCTTGGACGCTGGCGGGATAAGGGGTGCACTCGTCAAAAATCATCACCACATCCGAGCCCAGGTCGCGCTGCACCTGCATGGAGGTTTCCGGGTCCAGGAATACCTTGCTGCCGTTAATCGGTGACTTAAAGCTCACCCCCGCCTCGGTAATTTTGCGCAGCTTGCCCAGGCTGAATACCTGGAAGCCGCCGGAGTCGGTGAGTATGGGGCCATGCCACTGCATAAAATCGTGTAAATCGCCGTGGGCTTTAACCACTTCTGTGCCCGGGCGCAGCATCAGGTGAAAGGTGTTACCCAAAATGATATGTGCGCCTATATCTTTGATATCGCGTGGGGTCAGCCCCTTGACCGTGCCATAGGTGCCTACCGGCATAAACGCCGGGGTTTCCACAGTGCCGCGCGGGAACTTCAGGCGTCCGCGACGGGCCCTGCCCCGCTGACAATCCAACTCAAAGGTCATAAAACATTCACGGGTCATTTTGGACTCACTCAAACACTAAGCTTTGGCTAAAAATGGGTAGCTAGCGCGCACTGGGAGGCAGGTCTTGCGCCGCCGCCGGGTTGCGCGTAATAAACATGGCATCGCCATAACTGAAGAATCGGTATTGCTCAGCCACCGCCGCGCGATAAGCCGCCAGGGTATGGCTATAACCGGCAAAGGCGGAGACCAGCATAATCAGTGTGGACTCGGGCAAATGGAAGTTAGTAACCAGCGCATCCACCACCTGAAATTGGTAACCGGGGAAGATAAAAATGCTGGTTTCACCTTTATAGGGGTGAATTTCGCCCTTGTGCGCGGGATCGGCAAAACCCTGAGCGGCGGATTCCAGGCTGCGCACACTGGTAGTCCCCACCGCAATCACGCGCTTGCCCGCCGCCTTGGTGGCGCGCACCAGCTCGCACACCTCAGGGCTAACATCCATGACCTCGCTGTGCATCTGGTGCTCGTGGATATTGTCCACGCGCATATTCTGAAAAGTGCCAGCGCCAACATGCAGGGTGACAAAGGCGATCTGCACGCCCTTCTCTTTTAACTGCTGCAACATCAACTCATCAAAGTGCAGCCCCGCCGTAGGTGCAGCAACTGCCCCCTGCTTTTCGCCATAGACAGTTTGGTAGCGCTCGCGGTCAGCCAGCTCATCGGCTCGATCTATATAGGGCGGCAGCGGCATATGGCCGATACGCTCCATCACCAGCAGCGCCGACTCCCCAGTGAGGAAGCGCCACTCAAAGAGCGCGTCATGGCGCGCCTGCAACTCCACCCGGGAACCATCCTGAAGTATCACCTGACTACCCAGCTTGGGCGCCTTGCTGGCGCGGGTATGGGCCAGCACGCGGTAATCGTCCAACACTCGCTCAACCAGTATCTCCACCTGGCCACCTGTCTCTTTCTGACCAAACAGGCGCGCGGGAATCACCCGGGTATTGTTAAACACCATCAAATCACCCGGATTCACCAGGCTGAGCAGGTCTGGAAACTGGCTGTGCACCAGTTCACCAGTCTCACCCGCCAGCTGCAACAGACGGCTGCCGCGCCGCTCGCTGGCCGGCACGCGGGCAATCAATGAATCGGGTAAATCGTAGTGAAAATCCTGGCGCAACATAGAAAGCTTCGGGGCAAATACCAAAAAAGGCGGCAAGGTTATACCAATTCGCCAGGTCTGCAAAATAATCCGCACAGATACCTGCTCGCCCAAGCTTAGATCACGACTTAAACAACCTTTCATGAGTTTTCATTAAGTGTTTGACATTAAAAATGAAATCATTAGAATGCGCCCCACTTGCCAGTGTGGCGGAATTGGTAGACGCACCGGATTCAAAATCCGGCGCCCTTA
>CBIMZH010000490.1:0-2839 GCA_966248255.1 uncultured Cellvibrio sp. | reverse complement strand
CTTGCCAGTGTGGCGGAATTGGTAGACGCACCGGATTCAAAATCCGGCGCCCTTAAAAGCGTGTCGGTTCGAGTCCGACCACTGGCACCAAATCCAAGAGTCCTCAGCGACTCAACGAAAAGGGCTTGCAGCAATGCAAGCCTTTTTTCTTTGTGTATTTTCCCCTTTTTCGGTTTTACAGCCACAGCCCAAAATGCCATGATACGGCCAACATAAGTACGGCCAGATGTATCCTCCGCATGACCCAGAGCAGCCAACACCAAGCCATAATGTTTGCCGACGTCTCCGGCAGCTCGGCGCTCTACAAACGCCTTGGCAATGAGCGCGCCAAAGCCATTATCGATCAAGCTATCCACTTTATGACTGCCCTGACCATTGTGCAGGAAGGCACCCTGGTGAAAACCCTGGGCGACGAGGTCATGACCCGTTTTGACAGCTGCGAACAGGCCTGTGAAACCGCCATCGCTATACAAAAGCGCTGTGCCAAAGAACCCCACCTGAAACACCTGGGCATTCGTATTGGCATAGCCTATGGCGAATCGCTGGTAACCAACCGCGACGTCTTTGGCGATACAGTCAATGACGCCGCCCATGTCGCCCATATTGCCCGCGCCAATCAGATAGTTATTACCCAGAATGCGGTGGATACCCTGCCCCCCGGCTTGCAGGCGGAGTGTCAGATGTTTGACCGGGTGCACTTAAAGGGCGATGAGGAGAGAAGCCTTATTTATCGTCTGCTGTGGGAGCCAAGGGGCAACCAGGACCAGACCACCCAGGTTATGGCCATTCAGGAGGTGACCCGCTTTGTCGAGCAATTCCAAATCAAGCTGGAGCTGCAGGGGCGCAGTATTCAATTATTGCCCGAGCAAATGCCCTATTACATTGGCCGCGACCCCATTAAATCGCATTTGATTGTGGAGAACGGCCTGGCCTCGCGCGAGCATTGCCATATTGAATTTCGCCGCGGTAAATACGTACTTATCGACCACTCCACCAATGGCACCTATGTATGCAGCCAGGAGCAGGAGCCTATTTACCTGCGCCGCGAAGAGTTGCCACTGGTCGGCAAAGGTGAGATCAGTTTGGGGCAGCCCGTCGCCCAGGCTGGCCACTGGCTACTGCACTTTCACGTTTAAACCCTCAAGCCAACTCAATTCGAGCCAGCCTGAACTAAAAAGACAAACCTTATGATCAACCCCAACTATTCCACTCCAGGGCTATGGCGCCGCTTTGCCGCCATGGTTTACGACACTCTCTTATTGGCGGCACTGAGCTTTCTCTACGGTTATGTGATTTCCGCTATTTACGCGGCCATTAAAGGCATACCCGAACCGGGTCATCACATGGAGTTTGGCGCTATGGCACCTCTGGTATTTTTAGGCTGGATGGCAGTAATGCTGGGATTCTTTTGCTTTTTTTGGCGCAGAAGCGGCCAGACGCTGGGCATGAAAACCTGGCGACTCACCATTCGCAGTGCTGACGGCAATTTGCCCAGCTATCGCCAATGCCTGATTCGCCTGACCTGTGCGCCTCTATCCCTGGCATTTTTAGGTGCAGGTTATTGGCTGATGTACGCGGATAAAGAGCGGCAAACGCTTCACGACAGATTGAGCGGCACCCGCACCTATGTGAGCGTAAAAGCCGCGCAGAAAAAATAAGGCAAAACCCGCGAAATAAGACAGCGCCCGGGTTAGCGGGCGCGACTAAGCAGATAACCGCCAATAAGCGCGCACAATAAAATCGGCAACAGCACGGCGATAATGGGCGAGAAACCAAATACCAGGCTTGCTGGCCCAATCAGCTTTTGCAATAGCTGAAAGCCCATACCAATTACCACGCCGGTAAAGATTCGTTGGCCCATAGTCACACTGCGCAATGGGCCAAAAATAAATGAAATCGCAATTAACACCAAACTGACAATCGCCAGCGGGCGCAGCATTTTTTGCCAGAAAGCCAAAGCGTAGTCGCTGGCATTCAAGCTCTGCTCTTCAAGATAGCGAGTGTAAAAACGCAAACTGCTCAGCGACATATCCTCAGGCTCACGCACCAGGATATTTAATAACTCAGGCGTGAGTGGCGTATTCCAGGTGCGCCTAGGCAAAGTCTCGGTAGTAATCTGGTCATTAGTGATGTGACTAACCCGAACTTCCTCCTCTTCCCAGTGGCCACCCTGGTAAACCGCCTGCTTGCTGACACTGGCAGACAGCAGATGATGCTGGTCATCGAATTGGTAGCGGCGCAAACCATAGGCAACACCACCCGGCATCACCGCCTGTACAAACAGGTATTCATTGCCTTCGCGCTGCCACATATTGCGCGAGGTTCTGACGTAGTTATCGCGCAACAACACCCGGCGGTTATCTGCCATCAATTCAGTGGTGGGCACCACATACTCGCCAATCACCATCGACAACATAATAAAGATCAGCGCCGGGCGCAGCACTATCCACACAATGCGCTTTACCGACACCCCCGCCGCGCGCACCACCACCAGCTCACTGGTATTGGCCAGCAACCCCAGGCCAATTAACGAGCCGATCAAACAGGCAAAGGGAATCAGCGAATATAGACGCCGCGGCATACTCAGCAGCATGTAGTAAAACGCTTCGGTCGCGGTGTAATCGCCTTTGATTTTATTCAGCTCATCAATAAAGCTGAAAATAAAATCCAGCGAGGCAAACACCAATAACGTCAGCGCTATTGCCCCAAAAACCGTGCGCGATATATAGCTGGTAATTTTACGCATTGACCAACTCCACCCGCTTGGCTCTGGCATGGGTCAGACTGTGCCAATTCAACATAAGTAGCGCCATAAGGAAAAACGGAATATGTACCACCC
>CBIMZH010000489.1:0-2873 GCA_966248255.1 uncultured Cellvibrio sp. | reverse complement strand
GGTTAATACGTTGAAAGGGATTTAAATCCATTGCCACATTGAGCGCCAAACCGTGAAAACTGCAGCCGCGCCTTACGCGCAGGCCGAGGGAGGCGATCTTGTCGCCATTGACGTAAACGCCCGGGGCATCCGGCTTGGGGTAGGACTCAACGCCATAGTGGGCCAGGGTCGCCACAATCGTCTGCTCTATGGCGGTAACCAGATCGCGCACGCCAATCTTAAGCCGACGTAAATCCAGCAGCGGATAGGCCACCAGCTGGCCGGGGCCGTGAAAGGTCACCTGACCGCCGCGGTCGGTTTGCACCACCGGGATATCACCGGGGAACAACAGATGCTCCGCCTTGCCCGCCTGGCCCTGGGTAAACACCGGGGGGTGCTCCACCAGCCACAGCTGATCGCCCGTTTCCGGGGTGCGCTGGTTGGTAAAGTCGCTCATCGCCTGCCACACGGAGGCGTAATCGCGCAGGCCGAGGTTGATTACCTGCAGAGGAACTGACTCGCTCAAACTACATCACCATTCTGACCATGCGGTTGATGCGCAGGTCTTCGTGGATAGCGCGCAGCTGCGGCTCGCCAGTGGCGGTAATCCACACGGTCAGCGATTGAAAACGGCCCTTGGAGCTTTCGTTGATGGTAATCCGGGTTTGATCAAAGCCGGGCGCATGGCGCTCCATCACCTCAATTACCAGCTCGTGCAGCTCGGTGCCAGAATCGCCCAATACTTTGATGGGATAGTTCTCGCAGGGGAATTCAATCTTGGGGGGTTGTTGTTCAGACATGGGGAAACCTCGTAGCAAGCGCGCATTATAGCGCCAGATATGGGGGCAGCGGGAGCAAAAGCCAAGGCGGCAGATTACTTAATCCTGCCGCGGGAGTATTATCGCGGCTTACCCTCAAGGAGCCAGTATGCAAATTCGCATTGATGATTTACAGGACCCGCGTATAGCCCAACTGCTGGAAGAGCACCTGGAAGACATGCACAGAACCTCGCCCCCCGAGAGCGTGCACGCGCTCGACCTGGACAAGCTGCGCCAGCCGGAAATCACCTTCTGGAGCCTTTGGGTTGGCGATGATCTGGCCGGCTGCGGCGCCATCAAGCGCCTGAGTGAGGACCACGCCGAAATTAAATCCATGCGCACCGCCAACAGCCACAGAGGCAAGGGCTACGGCGCCGCCATGCTCGAGCATATTATCAACCATGCCCAGGCCTCAGGACTAAAACGCCTCAGCCTGGAGACCGGCACCCCGGATTTTTTTATTCCCGCACAACAGCTCTATAGCAAATACGGCTTTGAAATCTGCGGCCCCTTTGGCGACTACAGCCTGGACCCCTATAGCGTCTTTTACACCAAAGCTCTTTAGATCCACCCTAACATCACAACAACAGGAATCTATGCCATGGGCAACCCAATCGGTTGGTTTGAAATTTATGTTGATGATATGGCCCGCGCCAAAAAATTTTACCAAGCCGTGTTCGCCACGCAATTGGAAAAACTCGACAGCGGCGACCTGGATATCTGGGCATTTCCCGGCGATATAAATAGCTATGGCGCCCCTGGCGCACTGGTGTGTATGCCCGGTTTCTCCCCCGGTCGCAACAGCGTCATAATTTATTTCAGCTGCCAGGATTGCGCCGAGCAGGCAGCCAGAGTAAAAGCCAACGGCGGCAAAATTGAAAAAGAGAAATTTTCGATTGGCCCATATGGCTTCATCGCCCTGGCCTACGACACAGAGGGCAATATGATTGGCCTGCACTCGATGCAGTAGTTTTTTAAAAGCAAATTTAGTCGCGCACAAAAAAACAAAAGCCCCGATTGGGGCTTTTGTTTTTTTGCAAGATTGGTTGCGGGTGCTTAGCTGAACAAACCGCGGAAGAACAGTTTGATGTTATCCCACAGGCGGGCGAAAAAGCCTGCCTGCTCTACTGCTTCCAACGCCACTATTGGCTGACTGACAATGGTCTGGCCGTCCAGAGTTACGGTGAGGGTGCCCAGCTCCTGGCCGGCAGTAATTGGCGCCTTAATGGTTTCGTTTACCTGCATCGCAGCCTGCATGCCCTGCTCACGGCCCATGGGCAGAGTCAGGGTAATATCCTTACCCAGCCCCAGGCGGACCTTGTCGGTTTTGCCCGCCCATACGCGCTGTACACTCAACTCCTGGCCCGCCTGATACAGCGGCGTGGTTTTGTAGTAGCGGAAACCGTATTCGAGCAGCTTTTGCGTTTCGTTAGCGCGGGCGCTCTCGCTGTTGGTGCCCATAACTGCGGCAATCAAACGAGTGCTTTCGCGCTTGCCACTGGCGACCAGACAGTAACCTGCGGCATCTGTGTGCCCGGTTTTCAAACCGTCGACGGAAGGGTCGCGAAACAGCAGCAGGTTGCGGTTGGGCTGGCGAATACTGTTGTAGTGAAAATATTTTTCCGAGTAGATCTCGTAGTGTCTGGGGTGATCTTTGATGATCGCACGGGCCAGAATCGCCAGGTCTTTGGCGGTGGTCAGATGGCCCTCAGCTGGCCAGCCGGTAGAGTTTTCGTAGTGAGTGGCGGCCATGCCCAGGCGGGCGGCCGTGTCGTTCATCAGGTTGACGAAGGCATCTTCACTGCCGGACACATATTCCGCCAGGGCCACAGTGGCATCGTTACCTGACTGAACAATAACACCGCGCAGCAAGTCGATGACCGGCACTTCAGTGCCCTCTTTGACAAACATGCGCGAGCCGCCCATTTTCCAGGCTTTAACACTGATGGGCACCATGGCGTCTTCGCCAATCTGGCCTTTTTCAATAGCATCTGCCACCAGGTAGCTGGACCTCATTTTGGTCAGGCTGGCCGGGGGCAGCTGCTGATCGGCAGTGTGCTCCACAAGAATACTGCC
>CBIMZH010000488.1:0-2886 GCA_966248255.1 uncultured Cellvibrio sp. | reverse complement strand
TGTAATTAAATTCGGTGAGTTTGCGGAGATTGGTTTTCAAGCCTGGAGTGATAGGCTAACACCCAGAGTGCCAATTGCCAGTGGTAAATCCTGCGAATAATTACTGGGGAATTTAAAACCTATTGTTAAGCGCAGAGAGCTGCTCACAAAGCGCGAAGATTATTTAAACTAAAAAAACTAGGAAGCGGCAGTGCCATACATAAATCTGTGCTGCTTTAAATACTTGTAAGCGGCGAGAATTTTTTTAAACTCTTCGGCTGCCTTGTTTAACTCCTCCTGGGCTAAACCCTGGCCGGCCAACTTATCCGGGTGAAACTGACTGGCCAGTTTTTTATAGGCACGACGAATTTCATCTTCGGTCATACCCGCATTAACCCCGAGCGTTTTATAGGCATTAGCCAACCCCGGGTTTTGATAATTGCTTGAGCTATTGCCTGTGGCTTGATGTGCGGATTGATTTGCAAATTGATTAGCCGATGTTGAATTTGCTTTAGCTTCATTTTGAATTGCAGCATCCACCAGCTGTGTTTTGCGCAGCGCTTGCTGATCCAGGCTGTAAATCATTTTTAATAATTGCATCAAGACTATGCTTTTATAGCCCAGCTCCCGCGCCAACCACTGAATTGCATGGAGTTCCTTTTCTACCAGGCCGCCATCAGCGCGGGCCATGGTAATCAGGTGAACAATCAGAATCTGCATTAACTTGGGCGTAGTTGTCTGGCGAAATGCCTGAATAATTTCACTGGCATTAAAATTCGGCTGGCTTGCCGCTTTAAATAACGCCAGCGCCTGCTGCTGTTCGTCAGCTGAAAGCTGCATTTTTTTAATATGAATTTTTAAGCGCTTAATCTCTTCGCGATTAAGCGGTTTATCGCAAGCCGCAACATAGCCTAATAGGCTGAATACAGCTTTTAAAAATGCGTCGCGCAGCAGTTGGCGTTTATCGGGCATGGAGGCAGGTTTCCCACCAGGGTAAGCCCTGGGCTAAGGCAAGTAAGAATCCGCAACTTGCCTCTAAGTTTAGTCGGCTTGGCTGCCAGGGTAATTACACCGGCAGCGCCGTTTTATCCACCGGCGACTTAAGCACAAACGACGAGTGCACACCGCTCACACCTTCAATGCGGGTCAGCTTTTGCAGCAGGAATTGCTGGTAGGCATCCATGTCTTTGACGATTACCTTAAGCAGATAGTCCGCCGACTGGCCGGTAATCAGATGGCACTCCAGCACTTCCGGGTAGCTGTTAACCAGGGTTTCAAAGCTGTCGAAACGGTCGGCGGTGTGTTTGTCCATGCTGATCTGGATAAAGGCCATAAGTGTCAGGCCCAGCTTGCGCGCATTAAGCAGGGCGACATAGCCGTCGATCAGGCCGGACTCTTCCAGCGCGCGCACCCGGCGCAGGCAGGGGGAGGGGGAGAGGCTGATACTGTCGGCCAGCTCCTGGTTGGAAATGCGGCCATTGGCTTGCAGTGCCTCAAGGATCAATTTGTCGTAGCGGTCGAGTTCCATAGCGTATTTTCTCAGTAAAAACTCTATATCTGCTTATAAGTTGAATATTCTAGCAATATTATTGCGTAAAAGTTGCACTGAGGACAATCTTGGCAATCATCTGCCAAGGCGCTGCCCCTATACTGAGCATCAGCTGATCAAGGGCACAGGAGCCACAAGCTCCGGTGCGGACTTGCTAGCGCCTTACCGGGCAACTGCAAGCTGACTTGGCCTTTACCCGGGCCAGGCAACCGAGCCGCCCTTCAGCCATAACTACAAGACCTTGAGTCTACAGCCTAGAACCCGCTGAAATTTGCTGTCCGCCCAGCGATCCTGACCGACAGTGAATTTCAGTGGAACCCAGTTAAATCGCCAATGTAAAAGCCGAAGCCACGAGTTTCCCAGGGAGTTAAACATGCTTGCCAATCCATCCAGCAAATACCAGCGTTTTATCGGCGTGTCCTTGCCCGATCGTCAATGGCCCAACAAGATCATTGAAAAACCGCCCATTTGGATGAGCACTGACCTGCGCGATGGCAACCAGGCGCTAATCGACCCTATGTCGGTAGCGACCAAGTTGCGCATGTTTAAAGAACTGGTCGCCATTGGCTTTAAAGAAATCGAAATCGGCTTCCCCTCTGCCAGTGAAATTGACTACAACTTCACTCGCCAGTTGATCGAGGAAAATTTAATTCCCGATGACGTGACTATCGAAGTGCTGGTGCAGGCGCGCTATGACCTGATTGAAAAAACTGTGCAGAGTTTGCGCGGCGCCAAGCGCGCGATTTTGCACATGTACAACCCATTGGCGCCCGCCTTCCGCAAAATTGTGTACAACACAGATGAAGCCGGCGTAAAAGCTATTGCCCTGCAGGGCACCCAGTGGTGTAAAGAGTTAACCGCGCAGGCGCCGGAAGTGGATTGGACTTTCCAATACTCGCCGGAAGTTTTCTCCTCCACCGAAATTGGTTTGGTCAAAGAGGTGGTGGATGCGGTGGTGGATATTTGGAATCCATCGCCACAGAAAAAAATGATTTTGAATTTGCCGGCCACTATTGAGATGAACACGCCCAATACCTATGCCGACCAGATCGAGTGGATTCACCGCAATATTAATCGCCGCGATTCCATCATCATCAGCGTGCACCCGCACAACGACCGCGGCACTGCGGTAGCCGCGGCCGAGTTGGCGGTAATGGCCGGTGCCGATCGCGTGGAAGGCTGTTTGTTTGGCAATGGCGAGCGCACCGGTAATGTCTGCTTAGTAACCCTGGCGATGAACTTGTACTCACAAGGTGTGCACCCAGGTCTGGATTTTTCCGATATCGACCGCGTGCGCAAGTTGCACGAAGAGTGCACCCAGTTGCCGGTGCACCCGCGTCACCCCTATGCCGGTGAAC
>CBIMZH010000487.1:0-2887 GCA_966248255.1 uncultured Cellvibrio sp. | reverse complement strand
CTCGCTGCTGCTGGGTTCAGTGGAAATGTCGCCCCTGGAGGTTTCCGAGGTTTATCACACCCTGGCCGCCGATGGTGTCTACACCCCGCTGCACGCCATTCGCGAGGTGCTTACCGCCGATGGCAAACCGCTTAAACGCTACCCGCTGGAGCTGGAGCAGCGCTTCGCCCCTGAGTCTATTTTCCAGCTGCAGTTCGCCATGCAGAAGGTGATGCGCGAGGGTACGGCGCGCAGCGCCTATCAGCAGCTGCCACCGGATCTGGCATTGGCGGGCAAAACCGGCACCACTAACGATCAGCGCGACTCCTGGTTTGCCGGCTTTAGCGGCGAGCATCTGGCGGTGGCCTGGGTCGGCCGCGACAACAACCAGCAGACACCCTTTAGCGGCGCCAGTGGTGCTCTGCAGGTGTGGATCAACCTGTTTAAAGGCCTGCCCACCCGCAGCCTGGAGACAGAGCCGCCGGCCGGTATCACTATGGAGTGGCTGGACAGTCAGACCGGCAAGTTAAGTGGTGAAGGCTGCGAAAACGCCATACGCCTGCCTGTGCGCGAGGATTTCAAACCGCTGGAATCCTCAGGCTGCACCGGTAACCCCATCAAAAACTGGTGGCAAAAACTGGTTAATTAAGCTTCAGCGCACTGTCCAATAAGGCCTCAATCGAGGCCTTATTTTCTTTTCGCATAAATATCCTCTGGCCTTGAATCCGAAGCTCTCTAGACTGTGTCTTAGTTATTGAGTAGGGGCAGAAGCAAAGCTTCGCCCAGGAATCCACCACGAGGTATTACCTATGTCTCTTCCCGCCACATTTTCCCGTCTGGTGACCAGCGCTGTGCTGCTGCTGTGTAGCGCCATGCTGGTGCCGGCCAACGCCGTTGAACTTAAGGGCACGCCCGTTCCCTTGGGCGATGACAGCCAGCTGGTTCAATCCAGTGCGCCCGCCAGTGCGGTGTCTGCGTCGAGCCTGGGCGCCAGCTCCGAGCCGGTCGCCCCCGAGGTGCCACAGCCGCCCAGCCTCGACCTTAAATCGCCCAGGCCGCAGCTGATAGTGACCAACGAGGGCAGTCAGCTGCGCCTCGATGGCCAGGAGATCCAGATCAGCGACGAGCAGCTGGAAAACCTCTGGGCCCAGCATATAGGGCCGGAGATCAGCCGCGCGCTCCAGGGGGTCGATAAGGAGTCGCTGTCATCGGCGGTGCTGGTGCCCTTTATCGTGTTCTTTTTTATCTTTGGCTGCCCCACCATCATCGTCATAGCGCTGCTGGTGTTGCGCCATCGCGCCAAAAGTCGCCACCTGCAAAACCTCAACAGCAATATCGACAAACTGCTCGCCAATGGTCGCGATATTCCCCTGGAATTACTGCGCGGCGACGACCCCAGGGGCCCAGAGGACAACTCCGGCTTGAACAAGGGCATTATGAATATCGGCCTGGGCCTGGGCCTGTTGATTTTCCTTACCGTAATGGCCGGCTTTGATGTAGGCGCGCTGGGCTTTATTTTGATTGGCATGGGCGCCTCCAGAGTGATTATCTGGAAGCTGTCGCAGCAGCGCCCCAGTGAGCTGCAACATCCCGCTGGGCAGGAACTTCAGGGCTAAACCTAATGTTCCCTTCCGATAAGGACTTAATTGCGCGCACCCTGAGCGGCAAGGATCAGCATGCCTTTGCCCAGCTGGTGCTGCGCTACCAGTCGCAGGTACGCACCTGGGCCAGGCGCCTGTGCGATGGCGATGCACACCTGGCTGATGACCTGGCACAGGAGACCTTTATCAAGGCTTACGGCGCCCTGGGTGCCTTCCGCGCCGAGGCCAAGTTCTCCACCTGGTTGTATCGCATCGCCTTTAACATTGCCGCCAACCGCTGGCGCAGCAAAAAAATCCAGTGGTGCGAGCTGGACGACAACGAGGAAAGCGAAGCCGATAACTGCAGTATCAAGCAGTTTGCGGTGCAAAAAGATGTGGGTGAAGCCATGGCGCAGCTCAGCCAGGGGCAACAACTGGCGCTGCGACTATGCTATGAAGACGGCTTTTCCCATGAAGAGGCCGCGAGTATTATGGGGGTGCCTTTGGGCACAGTTAAAACTCATATACTGCGCGGTAAAAACAAGTTACAACAGCTGCTTGCCGCCTGGCAGGGCAGTTTGCCGGAATAGGTTATTTGACTATGCATACTGAAACTTCTTTTGACGCCTTTTTGGCGAAGCAGCTCAGGGCAGAGAGCGAATATCTGGATGATGCCGGCTTTAGTGCCCAGGTCATGGCCAAACTGCCCGTGCAGAAGGCGCCTAACCCGCTGCTGATGCAGCTGATTTTCTGGTTGCCGCTGCTGGCTATCAGCCTTTGGGTTGCCAGCCTTTTCCCCTGGCGCGATACCCTGCGCCCCATCTACGCCTGGTTGCTCACCACTAACCCCGTGTTGCTGATGCAGGCTACCGGTCTGGCATTTTTTGTCTTTTGTCTGGGCGGCGTGGTCGCCTACCTCAAGCGCAGCAGCAGTATCTAGGGTTAGCTAAACGCATTGCCTATTCACTTGTTGGTGTAGCGCAATGCTTTGGCGAATTTGCTTAAAGCACTGTCAATTGCTATACCCAAGGAATCTATAGAATCCCAGTAAGATCGACTTTGATTCTGTTAATTCGCGCGCCTTACTGATTTGGCTATATAAAAGCCATCTATTAGTTTTTGTTGCGATTAAAAAAGATTGGGAAAGTTTCTCAGGGTAATCGAATGTTCCGCCTCACTATTGCTAGAAAACTCTATTTACTTGTTGCAGTTGCGCTTTTGGCTTTTCTTATTAGCCAGGGTTACGCCATGTTGGTGGAGCGAGAAAATAGCTTGCGCCTAGCGCAAGTGGAAAAGCGTCTATACCCCACTTTGGAAATGACCACTAT
>CBIMZH010000486.1:0-2895 GCA_966248255.1 uncultured Cellvibrio sp. | reverse complement strand
GACCATCTGCGCCGAGGCTGGGTTGGTACCGTGGGCGGAGGCGGGGATCAAACAGATGTCGCGCTCAGTTTCGCCTTTGCTTTCAAAATATTTTTTGATCGCTACCAGGCCGGCGTATTCGCCCTGTGAGCCAGCGTTGGGCTGCAGGCTAATCGCATCGTAGCCAGTACAGGCTTTGAGCATCTCTTGCAGCTCTTCAAACAATTGTTTGTAGCCCTGGGCTTGATCCATGGGCGTGAAGGGGTGCAGCTTGCCGAATTCCGGCCAGGTCACTGGCACCATTTCGGCGGTGGCGTTGAGCTTCATGGTGCAGGAGCCGAGCGGGATCATGGCGTTGTTGAGCGCTATGTCCTTGGACTCGAGGCGCTTCAAATAGCGCAGCATTTCGGTTTCGCTGTGGAAGCTGTTAAACACCGGGTGAGTCAGCACCGCATCGCTGCGCAGCAGGTCGGCTGGGATCGCATTGTTAGCGGTGACGTTCTGGCCCTGGGTGATGTGGCTGTCCAGCGCGCTCAGGTCAACCCCGGTCACGCCGAACACGCCGAGCAGGGCTTCAACATCGGCCAGGCTGGTGGTTTCGTTAAGGCTGATACCCAGGCTGTCGCTGCCGACCAAGCGCAGGTTGATCTCGGTGTTAAGCGCGGCTTGGTAAATCGCCTTTTGGTTGTCGCCCACGTTTACCGTCAAGGTATCGAAGAACTGGCTGTTGCCAATAGCAAAGCCCTTGGCTTTAAGGGTGGCGGCAAGCATGGCGGTCTGGCGGTGAATGCGGTTGGCGATGCGCTTGAGGCCGTCGGGGCCGTGGTAAATGGCGTAGAACACGCTCATTACTGCCAGCAGCACCTGCGAGGTACAAATGTTGGAGTTGGCCTTTTCGCGGCGGATGTGCTGCTCGCGGGTTTGCATGGCCATACGCAGCGCCTGCTTACCGCGCGCGTCTATGGATACACCGATAATGCGGCCAGGGGCAGAGCGCTTGTAGGCATCGCGGAAGGCGAAGAAACCGGCGTGGGGGCCGCCAAAGCCCATGGGGATACCGAACCGTTGGTTAGTGCCTACTACCACGTCAGCGCCCATAGCGCCTGGGGATTTAAGCAGCATCAGCGCCATAAGGTCGGAGGCCACAGTGACCAGGCAGTTGGCATCGTGGGCCTTGCCAATCAGGTCCGTCAGGTCGCGCACCTGGCCGCTGGAACCTGGGTAGGAGAGCAGGGCGCCAAAGTAGTCGCCGCTTACCAGCTCATCGGCCTTGGCTACTACTACTTCAAAACCAAAATGTTCGGCGCGGGTTTTAACCACGGCGATAGTTTGTGGGTGGGTGTCGGCATCCACAAAAAAGACGTCGGATTTGCTCTTTTTGTTTTGGCGCTTGCACATGGCCATGGCTTCGGCCGCGGCAGTTCCTTCATCGAGCATGGAGGCGTTGGCCATTTCCATGCCGGTCAGGTCGATAATCATTTGCTGAGAGTTGAGCAGGGCTTCCAGGCGGCCCTGGGCAATTTCTGGCTGGTAGGGGGTATAGGCGGTGTACCAGCCTGGATTTTCCAGCACGTTGCGCAGTACCACTAAAGGCACATGGGTGTCGTGGTAGCCCATACCGATATAGCTTTTAAAGAGCTTGTTTTTGCTGGCGATGGCTTTGAGTTGGGCCAGGGCTTCGGCTTCGGTCACCGCTTTGCCCAGCGCCAGTTCACCTTTAAGGCGAATGCTTTCGGGCACAGTTTTTTCGATCAGTTCGGCAATAGAGGTAACGCCCAGGGCCTCCAGCATGGCTTGGGTTTGCTGGGCATCCGGGCCTATGTGGCGCTGCACAAACTCGTCGTGGTAGGCCAAATGGGAGATGGAAGCTGAACGAAAATCAACTGACATAGAGGCTCTCTTAAATTCGCAAAAAAATAAGTTTGTAAATAAGCGCGTAAACGCGAACGCAAAGGGTGAAAAAAGCAAAAACGGATTTAGCGACCGGAAGGGCGACCAGAGGGTCTGTGGTAGTGCGGTTCGGGCCTGTTCAAAAAGGCGGCAATGGTACCAATTTGGGCCATTTTCGGCAATCTGGAGTTTAGGTTTGGCCTGGATCAAATAGCGGGCGATTAGTTGACTAATGCGTCACTTTGACTTTGGTCAGGGTGCTAAGCTGATTAAATAATAAACGCAGCCCAGAGGCCCGATTATGATTCCATCGCATCAGCTCACCTTTTACGGCGCCGCCCAGGAAGTTACCGGCTCCTGCCACTTGCTGGAAACCTGCGGCAAACGCTATCTGCTTGACTGCGGGATTTTGCAGGGCGAGGACGCTGCCGAGCGGGATTTCGATTTTGACCCGGCCAGCATCAGCGCGGTGATTCTCTCTCATGTGCATCTGGATCACAGTGGCCGTCTGCCGCGCCTGGTGCGTGCTGGCTTTCGCGGGCCTATCTACTGCACCTCGGGCACGGCGCGGCTGCTGCCAATTCTGCTGCGGGATGCGCTCAGCCTTTATCTGCGCGACCTGCAGCACGACAACCTCAAGCGCGAGCGCGCCGGTAAAGCGCCGCAGGAGCCAGAGTACGATGAGGCGGATGTGGAGCGGGTACTGACCCTGTGCGAACCCCAGGATTACCGTCAGCTGGTGCAGCTTGAGGCTGAAACCCAGCTGTGTTTTTACGATGCTGGCCATATCCTCGGCTCGGCCATAGTGGAGTTAAAACTTGGCTGCGCCAGCGAGCAAAAGACGCTGGTTTTCTCTGGCGACCTGGGCAACCCGGACACCTCGCTTATGCCCGAACCAACGCAAATGGCACAGGCAGATATAGTGTTGATGGAATCCACCTATGGCGATCGCGACCACAGATCCCAGGCGGATACCCTGGTTGAGTTTGAGCAGGTGCTGGCACAGGCAGCAGCTGATAACGGCAA
>CBIMZH010000485.1:0-2896 GCA_966248255.1 uncultured Cellvibrio sp. | reverse complement strand
ATAGCCTTCGAGCGCAGGATAACCGCCTTAATGTACGCCTAAGCTCTAACACCCTTACCCTCGCCTCCTGCCCCTTTCCCCTGCGTAGGGAAATTTTATTTATTCAAAAATTGCAACTTTCGCAGATTACTTAGAATAGACCAGTTTAAATACTTTTTGGATGACACAGGCGGAAAAAGGATGAAAATGACGCAACTTACAACAGCAAATCCCATAGCCCATTCCCTGGATTTGCCGCCGCAAATAGGCCCGCAAACCGCGCTTGAACCCAGGCGCCATCAGCCGCTGCCATATCCGCTGGCGGGATTAGTGGTATTATGCCGCCCCATCTGAATTACCCGGGCTTACACCATGTTGCTTTTCGTAGATAACCTCACCAATGTCGACTTCAGCTTTCTCGACCCGGAGCGCGGTCTACTGGGCGAAACCTGGCTGGCCAATGTGCGCCTGCACGGCGATTTGGATGAGCAGGGCATGGTGTGCGATTTCGGTACAGTGAAAAAACTGCTGCGTCACTGGCTGGACACAGAACTGGACCACCGCCTCGCCGTGCCCGCTAGATCTGAGCGCTTTAGCATTAAAGAGGACGGCGACTTTTATGAGCTGAGCTTTAGCTTTGGCGATCGGGGCGAACAGCTGCACAGCCGCTGCCCGCGCGATGCCATTGCCCTGGTAGATGCAGAGGTGCTCACGCCCGAAACAGTTGCCCACTGGTGTATCACCCAGCTCAAGCAATTATTCCCCGAGTCAGTGGCTAATTTAGAGCTGGATTTCAGTCTGGAAGCTATGGATGGAGCCTTTTACCACTATAGCCACGGGCTTAAAAAGCACGGTGGCAACTGCCAACGCATAGCCCATGGGCATCGCTCGCGTATAGATATTTGGACCAATGGCCAAAAGGCGCCACAACTGGAACAAGCATGGGCCAGTAAATGGCGGGATATTTATATTGGCACCAAAGAAGATATTCGCGGCGAGCCGAGCATTGCCGGCCAAGCCTACTTCCACTTTGGCTACACCTCGGCCCAGGGCCCGTTTGAACTCACCCTGCCCCAGCGCTGTTGCTATCTGATAGACACAGATTCAACTGTAGAATTTATTGCCCAGCATATTGCCCAGCAAATCAAACGGGAAAACCCAACCGCAGCGGTTAGGGTTAAGGCGTTTGAGGGGATCAACAAAGGCGCTATCGCCGAGGCCTGAAACCTCGGCGGGTTTGCCAACAGAAGCGCTTACAAAACCTGCTTGTACACCGAAGCTTCGCCCTGGGGGCGAGTTTTAAAGCGGGGTTGCGCCCAAAAATATTGCTCTGGCGCCTTGCGGATTTCCGTCTCCATAAACTCGTTTACACGGCGAGCATCCACCAAATCATCGCCGGTGGGAAAGCTCTCAAACGGTGGGTGAATAACCACATCGTAGCCTTTGCCATCGGCGCGACGAAACTGGCAGAAGGGAATAATCTTGGCGCGCCCCATACGGGCAAATTGCGCGGTCGCCGTGACAGTGGCGGTTTGCACGCCAAAGAAAGGCACAAATACCGATAACTTCTCGCCCAGGTCGCGATCCGGCGCGTACCAAATCATCCGCCCTTTACGCAACTGGCCAATCATCGCGCGCACATTGTCGCGACTAAAAGCCATACCGCCTTTGCAATAGGCTTCGCGGCGCTTTTTTTGCAAATAATCAAACACCAGGTTTTTATGCGGGCGATACATGCCATCGTAATTGACGTACTGGCCAAGCATTGCACTGCCAATATCCAGGGTGGTGAAGTGCAGACTCAGTAACAAGGCTCCCTGACCATCGCGCTGCGCCTGCTCTATGTGCTCCAGGCCGCTAATGTTAAACAAGCGTCTAAGGCGCCATTTTGGCCAAAACCAGGCGATTCCAGTTTCAAAAATGGTCATTGCCGTTGAAACCAGATTTTGCGCCAACAATAGATCGCGCTCCGCCTGGCTCAGCTCGGGAAAGCATAAATCTATGTTGATACGTGCTTGACGCACCCGCTTTTTATTTAAATTTAATAAAAAACCCAGGTGCCTGGCCAAAAACCACTGCCAGGAATAAGGCAATTGCGCCAGCAAAAACCAAAATCCAGCCCCAATCCAGGAGGGCCAGTGGCGCGGAGCCAATAAAGCTTTAGAAAAGTGGGGCGAACTCATAAACACTCGATCAGCTGCAAACAAGCTCGCCATTATAGGTGCCCAAGGCGCGCTGGCCTATGGGCAATTTGCGTGGTATTGAGAAAGGGCAAAAACAGGGGCAATTAAAAGCTATAGACCAAATTGACGAAAGTCGTGGTGTCGGTGCGCTCTTTACCTTCAGCCACCTTGCTGTCATTGGCGATATTGAAGCCCACTTTCATTTTCATGGAATGGTTAATGCTGGCCGCCAGAGAGGTCTCACTGATAGTGCGGGTATTGTCCGAAGCCGCTTCCACACTGACCAATTGCTTGAACTCAGCGTTATCACTGACCTTCCACACCAGCTCAGATGCCGCCCGCAGCATGGCGCCTGACTCGACAATATAGCTGTCAGAGCCATCTTCAACAGGCTTTTTACCCTCAAAATAACCCGGACCGGCCTCTACAAACCACTGCACCTTGGGCGATGAATAAACCCAGTCACCATAACCCAGTGCCACAGTGGTATAGGTCTTATAAGCGCCAAACTTGTCATTGGTATAGGAGGTATAACCAAACAGATAGGACTTCTCCACACCCAGTAAATAAGCAGATTTAAGTGAGCCAAAGTACTTCTCGGCGGTGGTTTCGTTGGTTTTTTCGCCGTTGTCGTCCTCTACCTGATCTTCTTTATAAAGGCCGCTGACGATGTACTGATTTTCCCAGTTTTCCAGCTTTTGCTTGGCATCCACCTTACCCTGCAAGCTTGAAGT
>CBIMZH010000484.1:0-2901 GCA_966248255.1 uncultured Cellvibrio sp. | reverse complement strand
CCTCGCCAGTACGAATTTGCCCGCTTGAATATCAACTATGCAGTGACCAGCAAGCGCAAACTCAAGCAGCTGGTAGATGAAGGTTTTGTTGATGGTTGGAACGACCCGCGTATGCCGACTATTTCCGGTATGCGCCGTCGCGGCTATACCCCGGCTTCGCTGCGCGAATTCTGTGAGCGCATTGGCGTAACTCGCTCCGACGGCGTGGTTGATGTGGGCATGCTTGAGTTCTGTGTGCGTGATGATTTAGACAAAAATGCACCGCGTGCTATGTGCGTACTGCGCCCACTCAAGTTGACGCTGACTAATTATCCAGCGGATAAAGTCGAGCTGCTCAAAGTACACAATCACCCCAACCGTGAAGAGCTGGGTGAGCGCGAATTGCCTTTCAGCCAAACCCTGTATATCGAGCAGGAAGACTTCCGCGAAGAGGCCAACAAAAAGTACAAGCGCTTGGTATTGGGCAAGCGTGTTCGTCTGCGCGGTGCCTATGTGATTGAAGCCGAGTCTGTGGTGAAGAATGACCAAGGCGAAGTGATTGAAGTTATTGCCCGTGTGATAGAAAACACCCTGGGTAAAGATCCGGAAGATGGCAACAAACCTAAGGGTGTCATTCACTGGGTATCTGCAGCGCAAAATCTGGATTGCGAAGTTCGTCTCTATGATCGCCTGTTTAACGATGAAGCGCCGGATGCCGGTGGTAAAAACTTCCTCGATGCCATGAACCCCAACAACCTGGAAATTCTTCAGGGCTGTAAGGCGGAGTTGAGTCTGGCTCAGGCGCAAGTGAGCACCACTTTCCAATTCGAGCGTCAGGGTTATTTCTGCCTGGATAGCAAATATTCCAGCGCTGACAAAATTGTCTTTAACCGCACCATAGGTTTGAAAGACAGCTTCGCTAAAACCGAAGACAATTAATTCGAGTTAAACCATGTTACAGATCTACAACACACTCACGCGTCAGAAAGAAGTTTTTAAACCGATTAACCCCGGCAAAATTTCCATGTACGTGTGCGGTATTACCGTTTACGACTATTGCCATATCGGCCATGCACGCGTGTTGGTTGCGTTTGATGTAATTACCCGCTTTCTGCGTAGCCAGGGCTGGGACGTAAGCTATGTGCGCAATATCACCGATATCGATGACAAGATTATTCGTCGCGCCAACGAAAATGGTGAAGAGTTTACTCAGCTGACCCATCGCTTTATCGAGGCTATGCACGAAGATGAGAGCCGCCTGGGTATTGCGCGCCCGGATATAGAGCCGCGCGCAACTGCCTTTATTGAGCAGATAGTCGATATGAATCAGGCGCTGATCAATAAAGGCCATGCCTATGCGGCGAGCAATGGCGATGTTTACTATCGTGTGGGTAGCTTTGCTGACTACGGCAAACTGACCAATAAAAACCCTGACGAATTACTTGCCGGTGCGCGTATTGAGGTTGACGAGGTCAAAGAAGACCCGCGTGATTTCGTGCTTTGGAAAGCGGCAAAAGCTGGCGAGCCCGCGTGGAAATCGCCCTGGGGCAACGGTCGCCCTGGTTGGCACATTGAGTGTTCGGCCATGAGCAAACAGTGCTGCGGCGAAACTTTTGATATTCACGGCGGTGGCCCGGATCTGCCTTTCCCGCACCACGAAAACGAAATTGCCCAAAGCGAAGCCGCCAATGGCTGCAAGTACGTTAACTACTGGATGCATGCCGGTGCTGTGCGCGTGGATGGCGAGAAGATGTCCAAGTCACTGGGCAACTTTTTTACTATTCGCGATGTGCTGGAAAAATACCATCCCGAAGTCGTGCGCTTTTTGTTGGTTAGCAGCCATTACCGCAGCCCGATCAATTACGCTGAAGATAATTTGATTGAAGCTCGCTCTGGTCTGGAGCGTTTTTACGGCGCGCTGCGCGACTTTGCCGAAGTACAGCCAATGCCATTGGCTGAAATGCAAAGCAGTTACTACACAGCCTTTGTTGAGGCCATGACTGATGACTTCAATACACGCGAAGCCCTGGCATCCATGTACAACCTGGTGCGCGATCTGAATACCGCCGCTAAAACTGGCTCGCCAGAAGCGGTTAAACTTGCCGGTGAATTAAAAGCTATGGGTTTGATTCTGGGGATTCTGCAAGAAAACCCCGAAGTCTTTTTACAGACTGGTTCCAGCGATCAAATTTCTGCCGAGCAGGTGGATGCTTTGGTTGCCGAGCGTATTCAGGCGAAGCAAGACAAAAACTATGGTCGCGCCGATGAGATCCGCAAACTGCTCAGCGAAAGCGGAATTGTTATTGAAGATGCCAAAGATGGCACCAGCAAGTGGCGCCGCGAATGACCCCAGTAGAAAAGTTATTTGCCGATTCACACACCTTTGGCTGGGCTATAGCCTTTATAGCGGTTTATGTGGTGGCCCAGCTACTGGTTTCCTACCATCCGCGCTTTAAAACCATGAAGCCGATTAAAAAAAGTATCTCGGTTAAGCTTATTGCTCTGGGGACTTTTGTGTTGCTCTATTTAGTTGCCATAGTGTTCAGGTAAGGGCTAAGGTAATTCGTTGTGACTCTGACACTCGCGCAAGCAAAGGAAAAGGCCAGCCAGATCAAGCTGGCCTTTTTTGATATTGATGGCACTTTATTGGATTCCCATGGGCGGGGATTGCCTGAATTAAAAATTCAGATTGCTCGGCTTAGAGCAGCCGGGATAAAAACAGCTATAGCCTCGGGTCGGCCTTATTTTGCCGCTAAATTTTTAATCGATGAATTGGGTATTTCCGATGCTGGCAGTTTTTATACTGGCGCGCATTTGTTTGACCCACTTAATCAGCAAACTTTGGCCGAGAAGACCCTTGGCCGAGATGAGGTTTTATCGGTGCTGGCTGAGGCCCGCGAAAATCAACGTGCCAGGCAGGCG
>CBIMZH010000483.1:0-2901 GCA_966248255.1 uncultured Cellvibrio sp. | reverse complement strand
CTTGATAAACGCCTTGATAACTTCATCCAGCAACTGGCCGTGCTTGGTGGTATAGCCAGAGATAAAAATCCCCTGGTCGCCAGGGCCAATCAGGCCCACATCCACACCTAAAGAGGCGCGACCGGCGCGGTCACTGAGCGACGTGAGCTGCTTGTTAAATATTTCGTTAAGCAGGCTGGCGAGCACCGTCTGCTTGGCATCGCGCGCGTTAATATCGGCGTTGATCTCCAGGCTCAGCTTGCCCTTGTCTTCGCGGTAAAACTCCGGCTGCACCAGCCAGGCTTCCACACCGGGTTGATTCACCACCTGATGCGGTTTGAGATAGGTGTTGTCGACAATAGCGGCTGGCTTGTCGGTAAACAGATCGTTCAGCGGCGGCAGGTTAAAACTCATGCCTTTGGCCAATTGATTCCAGCGCGCATATTCCTCGGCGGTAATGTCGCGCTCGGCGTATTTGCCATCAAAGTAAGGGATAGCTTTATCCGCCTGTTCTTTATCGCTCACATACCAGATACGCGCGTGTTTTTCGTTCAGCTCTTTTAACAGGGCGCTGATTTTTTTCGCATCGAATTTTTCGTAAACATAATCGGCATTGAGCAGGTTGGCGACCGGCAGATCAAACTGACTCATGCTTAAACCCACCGCCTGGCTCAGCGCATCCGGCTTGGCGGCATTGGCGAAATCCTTGCTGCGCATGGTTTTCAGCTCGTCGTAGTAAGCGGACTTAAGCCCCTGCTGTTTAACCATATCCACATAGGCAAAAATTGCCGCAACAATTTCGTCCTGGTGCTCCAGGCCCATGTCGGTCAGCTCCGCCTGAATGCGGAAGTAGCCATCTTCGCCGTAGCTGTCGTCGTTAAAGCTGGCGCTCACCAGTTTCACCAGGCCTTGGGCGCGCAGCTGCTCGCACAGAGTGCCCGGCTCTTCCGATGTAATCAGGTTGTGCACAAACTCGCCCGGCTTGTAGCGCCAGTCTTTTTTAAGCGACTGCACCGGGTAGTCCACAAACAGCACTTTTAAATCTTTAATCGGGTTGTAGTGAATGCTCTTGCCGTATTGCGCGCTGGTGAGGCCGGGCACAGTAATTTGCGGGCGCTCGATGGACTTGTTGGGGATAGCGGCAAAGTATTTTTCGGCCATGGCTTTTAGCTCGGGCAGGCTCTGCTTGCCGACTAAGGTGAGGCGCATGATATTGGCCGAGTAGTAGCGGTTATAAAAATCCTTAAGCTGCTCCTGCAATACCGAATTGGGCTTGTCTACCAAAGTATCCAGGTTGCCTATATTGAATTTGGCCTGCGGGTTTTTGGGGTTACCGGTGATGCCATCTAACGCAAAAATATTCCAGTTGTCCTGCGCCTTTTGCATGGACCATTCGTTGTTAACCGCATGGCGCTCTTTGTCGCTGAACTGAGGGTCAAAGGTGGGGCTTTTAAAATAATCGCTAAAGCGGTCCAGCGCCTCGTCAAACTTGCCCGCGTTAACCTGGAACATGTAATTGGTTTTATCAAAGGCGGTAAAGGCATTGGTGTAGCCGCCGTTCTCGGCGGTGAACTTCATAAAGCCATCCGGCTCCGGGTATTTGCTGGTGCCCAGGAACAGCATGTGCTCCAGATAATGCGCCAGGCCCTGGTGATCCATGGGGTCCTGGGCACTGCCCACGCCTACCGCCAGTGACGCTGCCGAGTTTTCCAGGCTGGGGTCGGAGACCAGCACCACCTGTAAATTGTTCGCCAGCAAGAGCGCCTGATACTGGCGATCGTCATTGGGGCTTTTGATCAGGGTGACCTGCTCGGGGTTGAGCGCGGCACGGCTGGAACCAGTACTGGCAGTTTGACAGCCACTCAGAGCCAGTCCAGTAGCCAGAGAAATGCTGAGGGCCAGGGCGGTATAGCGTTTTATCATGTTGTATTCCCTTAGAGCGTTAGGAGTAAACCCGGATAGGGTCGGGCAAGACTAGCAGGCTGTCGCAGCGCGGCAAAGCGTTCACACTTAAACTCAGGGGGCCTGTTAATCAGATAAGAGCATTGAGCTGTCTGTGACAGCCGCGGCGCCCCCGAGTTCTCACCGCGGCGCCCCCGCCCCGGCACAAGCGCGGCGCCAAAAACCGGCACAAGCGCAGCGCCAAAAAAAAGGGAGCCTGAGGCTCCCAAATTACGGAGTTGGCCGTTAAACCCTGAGGTTAATTCTTGCTGTCGCTGTGGCCGTTAACGCTGGAGGCGCCACTGGATTTGGTATTGGGCTTGGGCGAACCCCAGTAATCAATACTGGAGGCACCTGTCGCCTCGGCATCCAGCTGCTCGCTGACCGCCATGGCGATATGGGAGGCACCGCTGGCCCCCAGCTTGGCCTTGGCGGTGGATAACAGCTGGCCGCGAAAATTGCTCGCACCGCTGGCATCGACGCCAACAGACATGGCCTTGCTTGGCGCCTTAATATCCAGGTTGGAAGCACCGGACAGGTCGTAGTTTTGCGTGGTCACTTCCACCCGGTTGAGGTGGCCGTTGCTGGCGCCGGACAAATCGAAATCCAGGTTCTCGGCAAACAGGCCGGTCATATCCACATTGGCCGCACCGCTGGCGTTAAGGCTAAAGGATTTGGTTTTTAAATCGCCCAGCTGGGCATTGGCAGCACCGGAGATATCCAGGTAGCGCAGATCTTTAACCCGCAGGTAAAAATGCGCCTCACTATTGCCACCAAACCAGCCAAACAAGCCATTACCCTTAACGCTCAGGCGCAGCTTGTGGCCATCCAGGTCCACCTTAACCCGCTGCATCACCTCCTGGTCGGCCTCCACGCGCAGGTATGCATCATTGCCCTGGGTGATCTCCAGGCGCGCATCGCCACCCACGTAAATCTCGTTAAAGTCCTTGACCGGAAACACCTGGGCGACGCGGTTTTCGG
>CBIMZH010000482.1:0-2907 GCA_966248255.1 uncultured Cellvibrio sp. | reverse complement strand
AAAGAAGAGCGTGCCCTTGAGCATAGACTTACCTGAATTTATTCCTATTTGTGCTAGGAGAGAAATAGCGATAGGCTTTATATGGTATATATGACTATTAGAATCATAATAGGGTAATTTTTTTATCAGTGCAAGATTTATTACCAGTAGCAAAGAAACGCAAAGATCCTTGCTGATACCTAAGGAAACAGCGAGGGTGCCCGGCCTCGCTTTCTACCCAAAATCGCCGCTCAAGTAACAAATTGATCAGGTAATAACCATGAAAAACAAGATAATTGGCACTCAAGCCATGCTGGTTATACGCAGAGGCCTAGCTATATTTTTGCTCACCGCTGCAACAGCAACCCTGGCTCAGGCTGCGCCTGCGGATGCCTACAACTGGAAGAATGTGCGTGTTGGCGCAGGCGGCTTTGCCCCCAACATTGTGTACAGCCCCATCGAACCCAATCTGGCCTATTTGCGCACCGACATGGGCGGTATATACCGCTGGCAACAAAGCCAACAAACCTGGCTTCCCCTGCAAGACGGTTTTGCCGAATCCAGTTACTTTGGCGTGGAGAGCCTGGCTGCTGACCCGGTAAACCCTCAGCGGGTATATGCCGCCGTGGGCATGTACAAGCGCGACCAAGCCGCCATACTCCGCTCAAATGACAAGGGTGATCACTGGGAGGTATTCCCGGTAAGTTTTCGCATGGGAGGTAATGAAGATGGTCGCGGCCTGGGTGAACGCCTGGCGATAGACCCCAATAATCCACAGACCCTTTACTTTGGCTCTCGCCATAACGGCCTGCAGCTGAGCAAGGATGCAGGAGCCCACTGGCAAACAGTGGCAAGCTTCCCCCACGCAGGCCTGGGCCTGCCACAAAACCCGCGCGAAACCCACGGCGGTATTAGCTTTGTGGTATTTGACCCCAGCAGCAAAACCGCCCAGGGGTCCGCGCGCATATTTGTCGGCGTGGCCGACCCAGGTCAAAACCATTTATTCCAGAGCCTGGATGGCGGCAAAACCTGGGCCGCTATTGCCAATCAACCTGCAGCAGATTTACTGCCAGTTAAAGCCGCACTGGATGTTCAGGGAAACCTCTACATCGCCTATGCCAACAACCTGGGGCCCAATGGCGTAACGGCTGGCGCCCTGTATAAGTGGCAGAGCAGAAACGGCCAATGGACTGATATCAGCCCGGACAAGCCGCAGGCGAATGGTGGCAAAGTCCCTGCGGGTGGCTATATGGGCTTGAGCCTGGACCCGCAGCATCCAGGCACCTTGACAGTCTCCAGCCTCAACCGCTGGCAGCCTCATGACACTGTTTGGTACACCACCGATGGCGGCGCCAGCTGGATAGATCTATTCCCACACAGCAGCCAGGATGTAAGCAACACCCCATTCTTACTCTGGGGCGAGCCCAAAGCCGATTTCGGCTGGTGGATTGCCGGTTTGGCGCTGGACCCGTTCCATTGCGGAAAAATCAGCTACACCACGGGCGCAACTGTTTATTCAACTCAATTACCCAAGCAAATCAATGCCGAAACCAAACTGGTGTGGCAACCCTGGGACCAAGGAATTGAACAAACAGCCATAATTACGCTTAACAGCCTGCCCTCAGGCGCAGAGCTACTGAGTGGTTTTGGCGACATCAGCGGCTTTTACCACGACGACCTGAACCAGTCCCCGCACCTTATGTACACCAACCCGGTATTTGCCAATACCAACAATATTGATTACGCGGGTGCAAACCCTAAAGTGGTAGTGCGCAGCGGCACCCCACCCCATCGCTCCCACGGGGTTGTTCCCACCCTCGCCTGGTCAGAGGATTCAGGTAAAACCTGGAGCCCACTGCCCTCACCCGCCGAGGATAAAAAACTGAACTTAAGCCAAGCGCAAAAAGACTATATTCAGCAGGGCAATGCGGCGGTAATTAGCTCGGCCGATGGCAAGCAGTTTATAGTTACCGGAGAGCAAGCCTTTTGGAGTAAGAATAAGGGCAAAAATTGGCAGCCAATTAAAGGGCTGCCCAATTGGGCCAGGCCCGTTGCCGATAGAGTGAATGGCCAAGTGTTTTACGCACTGGATTTCGCCACCAGCAAACTTTATAAAAGTGAGAAGGGTGCAGATCAATTTACCCAAATTGACAGCACTGGCCTGCCGCAAGACATAGCCAAGGATCAACCCAGCTGGCGTGAACAAGCATGGCCTCTGCTGACCACTCCCAATCAGCCGGGTGATTTGTGGCTGGTTTCCAGCCGTGGGCTTTATCACTCAGCCGATGGCGGAAAAAAATTTACTCAATTAAACACAGATATAAAAATTTTGCAGCTTAGCTTCGGCAAAGCCCCCGCAGCTAGCAACTACCCCAGCCTGTTTGCCATAGCGGAAAGCACAGACGGCAAGGCGATTTACCGTTCAGACAACCAAGGTAAAACCTGGTTAAAACTTAATGATGATGATCATCGCTACGGCCAGAGGTTTCGCACACTAGTGGGCGACCCTAAACACTTTGGGCGCGTCTATATAGGTACTGATGGGCGCGGAATTATTTACGGTGAGCCCAGAGTGCAATAAAAAAATGCGGGCAGTGCCCGCGTTTTTTTAACTATCCATAGATTTAAGGAATTCCTGATGACTGGGCGCATATTCGCACCCTTTAATAATTGCTGCGCGCATCTTCTCCATTATTAAAGGCACCCGTTCAGCATCCTCAAGTGCAGCCAGGCCAGAAGGCGCCAATCCAAATCCATAGAACATGCTTACCCAGCTCTCGGCTTTAAACGATTCCTGCTCCAAAAGCCTTATTTCTCCCAGTGCTTTAAACGCAGCTATTTTTTCTTCCAAACTGTCGGGAATTGAAATTCTTCTTACGTGCTCCCAATAAAGCTCCGAGCGGCCATTTAACTTGTAATGCAAAATAA
>CBIMZH010000481.1:0-2913 GCA_966248255.1 uncultured Cellvibrio sp. | reverse complement strand
ATATGCTGCTGGACTTACAGGGATTCACCCGCGTCAGCCAGGGCGGCAATTCCAGTATTGGCATAGGTATTGGCCTGCCCATAGGCCGCCATGGCAGCATTGGCCTGGGCACCGGCCAGGTGATCGGCAGAGGCAAGCAGGAGGGGGTGCTGGTGCTGGATATTACCCGCGCGTCTGACACCACCCTTATTTGGCGCGGCAATGCCAACGGCCTGACGCTCAGCTATTTCAAACTTAATGCCGAATCAAAACTGCGCGAGTCTGTTCGCCAATTATTAGTGCAATTCCCGCCAAATTAAGCTGCCGAGTAAATCGGACTTTAACCGCACCTTTGCCCTAGAGGTACACAGGCAAAGGCGCGGCCAACTGAATTAACCCCTGCTCCGGCCTAATCTCCGCGCTATAGGCGAGTAATTCCACCCCAGCAGCAGCTGCCTCGCGCAGTGTTTGGCCATAGCGCTTATCTATGTGATCGGCCGGGCTGACCGATGTTATCCCTGTGTGCTGCACGCAAAATAACAACACCGCCCGCTGACCAGCGCAAGCCACGGACATTAACTCGCGCAGATGCTTGCTGCCGCGCTCGCTCACCGCATCGGGAAAATAGCCGCGCGCCTCAGTATCGCCTGGAGCCTGATCCAACAGGGTGACGTTTTTCACTTCGAGGTAGCAGGGCCGCGCATCCTGCGGATGCTGCTCCAGCAAAAAATCTATGCGCGATTTTTCGCTGCCATAGGGCTGTTCGCGTTTAATTTGGCGGTAGCCACTGAGCGCGCCTATCACCCCCAGAGCCAGGGCTTCAGCCACCAATTCATTGGTGCGCGCAGTATTTATGCCTGCCCAATGACCATCAGGTGTGGTAACTAACTCCAGTGTCTGGGGATATTTGCGGGTTTTACTTTCCACCTGCGAATACCAACAGGGGCTGTCAGCAACCAAGCAATTTTTCATGGAGCCAGTATTGGGGCAGTGAATCGTCAACTGCTCACCCGTCGCTAGACCTATATCGGCTAAAAAGCGTTTGTAACGGCGCAGCAATTGCGCCGGATAGAGCTGTAGGTGCAAAAGCTATCCCTCAAAACTCGCGAAAAGGCGTCAATTCAACCATAAATGCCTGCGGAATTGACCATATTGGGGGTATATTAGTGCGTTTGTGGGAAGCCACTTGTAGTCGCGGCCAAAAAATACTGGCAGAGGCCAAACTAATCTGATAGCTTGCTCCCCCTTCAAATTCTATGGATGTAGATTTAGGCACAAAGACCTAAAAAAATGTCCAAGGCAAGTGAGCCCAGGCGTTTGCCGGCTTGCAAGAACAGCTGATCTAGGAAGTCTTACGAGGCGCTAACAATTATGGCGAAAAAATCACCCTCAACTGAAACCTTTGCGCTGCGTCCTTTTACCCCCTACGAGGAGAAAAAGGGCGAAGAGTATATGAACGACAACCAGAAGGCGCACTTCCGCCAACTGCTGCTCAACTGGCGCTCCGAACTGATGGAAGAGGTTGACCGCACCGTTAGCCATATGAAAGACGAAGCGGCTAACTTCCCTGACCCAGCCGACCGCGCCAGCCAGGAAGAAGAGTTCAGCCTGGAGCTGCGCACCCGCCACCGCGAGCGCAAACTGATCAAGAAAATCGACTCCACCCTGGAGCTGATTGAAAACGACGACTACGGCTACTGCGATGCCTGCGGCGTGGAAATCGGCATTCGCCGCTTGGAAGCCCGCCCCACCGCAACCCTCTGCGTGGATTGCAAAACCCTCGCTGAAATCAAAGAAAAGCAAATCGGCGGTTAATCCGCCACCAGGGCGGGAGCCATCCCGCCCAGTGTCATGCCCTCCGCAACAGCAACCACCCTCGCTCCAGCCAAAACATTCCCTGCGCCCTATATCGGCCGCTTTGCCCCATCCCCCACAGGCCCCTTGCACTTCGGCTCGCTGCTAACCGCACTGGCCAGCTACCTGGATGCCAAAGCCAATGGCGGCCAATGGCTGGTGCGCATGGAGGACTTGGACCCACCACGAGAGGAGGCCGGCGCTGCCGATGCCATACTGCGCTGCCTGGAGGACCACGGCCTTCATTGGGATGGCAAGGTTTTTTACCAGAGCAGCGATTTTGATCGCTACCAGTTGCAGCTCGACCAGCTAATTGCAGCCGGCCTGGCCTATGCCTGCGACTGTTCGCGCCAGCGCTTGCAGAGCCTGGGCGGCATTTACGACGGCCACTGCCGCACCTCGTCAGTGAATTTACAGGCAGCTCACGCCTGGCGACTGAAAGTTTACGACTTGCCCAGGCGCTATCCCCTCGCCGAAACCCTGAGTTTTACCGATCTGATTCAAGGGCCGCAAACTCAGAATCTGCGCACTCAAGTAGGCGATCAAATCCTAAAGCGCCGCGATGGCTTTTACGCTTATCAACTGGCGGTAGTGGTCGATGATATAGCCCAGGGGATTACCCATATTATTCGCGGCGCCGATCTGCTCGAGGTGACCGGGCGGCAATTATTCCTGTTTCAACTACTGGGCGCGCCCGCCCCACAATTCGGCCATGTACCCCTGGCCATTCAGGCCAATGGGCAAAAACTCAGCAAGCAAAACCATGCGCCGGCGCTCCTGGCCAGCCAGGCGACGAAGAATATCTGGCAGGCACTGGAGTTTTTAGGGCAAAATCCCCCCACTGATTTGCAGTGCGCGCCCCTCAGTTTGATTTTGGACTGGGCAATAGCCCACTGGCAGCGCAGCCGTATTCACGGGCAGGCGCGTCTTTACCAAGAAGAATAAGTAGGTACTCGTTAAAGTGGCAGCAGCAAACCCGCTCCCTCCCCTGCAGTTTCCGGGAACAAGACTATGAACAATCAACGCCTGGTGATTTTGCTGTTGCTGGTCGCCTATATTTTTTCCCCATCGCTGATTAAC
>CBIMZH010000480.1:0-2916 GCA_966248255.1 uncultured Cellvibrio sp. | reverse complement strand
AGGGTAGAGCCTTCGTTAACATTGCTCAGCCAGTTGTAGGAGGCATCTTCCGGTGCCCAGAGGCTTGAGCCTTCTGGCGCCGTGAAAGAGGGGCGGCCGCGCAGGTCGTAGCTCCAGGTCTCGGCGTACTGATCCAGATAAATGGCGTTCCAGTAGTTGCGGCGCTTGGCATTGGAGGCGGAGATGTCGGCATCAATGGTCCAGTTATCCCAGCCGGTGTAGTTCAGTTTCAAACCCTGAGTCAGACCGGAGTTTTCCTGATCATAGGCGGCGATAACATGGCGAATCTGGCCTTCCCAGCCATTGATGGTGGCGGCTACGGCGTGGTTGCCCACCAGTGAAACATCGCTCAGCAGGTTGCCAGGCTGACCTGGGTTGCTGCCGCTCTCTTCGATACCCCAACCGGCCCATGGGCCTGGGTTAAGGCCGATGTCCTGCATCCAGGTTTGGTTTTGCTCTTCGTTCATTTCGAACTTGGTGTAGAGCACATCGTATTTAACATTCAGCGAGTCGCTTGGGTTCCACTCAATGGCGGAGAGAATGCCCTGGCGATCCTGGGTCAGTTTTTTCACTTCGCCAGCCACGCCCCAGGGGGTGTTGCCTTCGCTGCCCTGACCGTCCAGATCCCACACGGTTGGGTCGCTATAACCCCAGCCCTGCAGAGATTCATAGGCATTTTTTTGCTTTTGCTTGGATACACCAATGGCCCAGGCAAAATCTTCAGTGAACTTGTGGATGTAAGCGGCGCTAACGCGGTCGCCCACTGGGTTGTAATCGGGAATATCCTGACCGGCTTCGTTGTACTGCACGCCGGCGCGCACTATGGCCTCTGGGCCAGAGTAGGACAGGGGGGAAATAGTGCGCAGGTTGATGGTGCCGGCAATGCCGCCTTCCACCAGGTCTGCAGACTGGGTTTTGTAAACTTCAGCGCCAGAGACCAGCTCTGATGGGTACTGCTCATAGCGAATCGCGCGGCCAGGCTCAGGGCTGGCAACTTCGCGGCCATTGACTGTGCCCAGCACCATACGTGGGCCCAGGCCGCGAATGGTGGCCTGGCTCTCGTTACCGCGGTCGCGGGCGCCGTTTACACCTGGCAGACGAACCAGGGCTTCAGCGATGGTCACGGCCGGGGTGGCGTTAATGTCATCCATAGATACAGCTTCAACGATCTTGTCGCTGGATTGCTTGATATCTATGGCCTTTTCCAAAGCGGCGCGCATGCCAGTTACTACAACTTCTTCGACATTGCCGCCGGATTGGTCCTGCGCCATGGTTAGGCCGCTGGCCAGACCCAGGGCGATAAACAGGCTGCTGCGCATAAAGCGTGGTTTGTGTGTGCTGTGCATCTCTCTAACCTCGTTGTTATTGGGATTTATCATATTTATCGGCTTATATGGTCAGCGTTGTGTTAACTTGTGTCAAGTGGCGGCAGATAAATATTCGTTTGGGAAGTAAAGCCAGAAAAATAGTCACTCTGACACTAAGCGCTTGTTTGGTGATTTTATTTTTATAAGTAAAAATAGTGTTTTATTTGTGGATTTTTAACTGGTAAGGCCAGTTGCCTGGCGGGGCTGGCTTTGCCTGGTCAGGCGCCTGCTTTGTGCACAGCTTATGGCCAGTCGGGCTGCCGGTATCTGTAGCTGGTTGGCCGGGTATTGCGCCGCATGGCAGTGAACTTGGCGACAGCGAGGCGCAATTTTCTCGCTGGATACTGCTAGTATTTCCTGCATCTAACAAAGCCAAGATGGATGCTCAGTATGTTGAATTTTACCGGTGTGCCCGCCGAGTTACAGGCGGCACCCTTGCGCCACTGGGAGCAGTTTGAAGCTGTCCTGGCGGCCCAATCGCTCGCACACCCGCGCGATCTTTTACCCGCGCCAATCACTCCGGATGACTTCTCCCGCCAGCTGACCCGCGCCTGGATCGGCAGCGACTTTATCGCCCAGACGGCAATCCGCTGGCCCAATTACCTGCTCGACTTGATCGCATCCGGCGAGCTGTTTAACCCCTGGGGTGAGCAGGGCCTGGCGACTTTTGAGCAGGCGATGTCGACGGCGCAAAGCGATGCCGAGCTGGACGCCTGCCTGCGCCGCTATCGCCAAATGGCAATGATGCGCCTGATCTGGCGTGACCTGAATCGCCTTGCGCCCATGCAGGAAGTTACCGCCGAATTGTCGCGTTTTGCCGACGCGGCCATTCGCCTGGCGGCGGACTACCATTTTCGCGCGCTTGAGGCTATGTACGGCGCGCCTGTGGGCCGCGATTCCGGCGAGGTGCAGCCGTTTATGGTGCTGGGCATGGGCAAGCTGGGCGCTGGCGAGCTGAATATCTCCTCGGATATAGACCTGATTTTTACCTTCCCCGAAAGCGGCGATACCAACCACCCCAGTCGCGCCATTTCCAACCAGGAATTTTTTATCAAGCTGGGCCAGCGGCTGATTAAAAGTCTGGATACCCTCACCGCCGATGGCTTTGTCTTTCGCGTGGATATGCGCCTGCGCCCCCACGGCCAGAGCGGTTCCCTGGCGATGAGTTTTGTCGGCCTGGAGGATTACTACCAAACCCAGGGGCGCGAGTGGGAGCGCTACGCCATGATCAAGGCGCGCACTGTGGCTATGGTTGGCGGCAAAGGCGAAGGCCAGCGCCAGGCCTATCGCCAGATGCTGCGCCAGATGCTGCAGCCCTTTACCTATCGCCAGTACATAGATTTCAGTGCGATTGAGTCGCTGCGTGAAATGAAGGGCCTGATCGCCCGCCAGGTGCAGCGCAAAGGCATGAATCTGGATGTAAAACTGGGTGAGGGCGGCATCCGCGAAGTGGAGTTTGTGGTGCAGGCGTTTCAGCTGATCCGCGGCGGTCGCGACAAGCATCTGCGCCAGCGCAAAGTGTGCCTGCTGCTGCCGGTGCTGGAGCAGG
>CBIMZH010000479.1:0-2920 GCA_966248255.1 uncultured Cellvibrio sp. | reverse complement strand
ATCATACGCCCCTGGCCATTGGCTGCCAAATCAGCGAATAGCTGAGTGAGCCTTTCGGGCGACAAGTCTTGTGCAGGCCGGGCGTACAAGTCTTGTGCAAGCGAGGCAAGCTGTTGCCGCTTTGCTTGCCAGCTATTTCCGCTGCAAGATTCCTTTTCAACTTCCGCCTAAAATCCGTACAATGCGCGCCTTCCGCCAGGGGCCGCCTGGCTGAACGAAAACCTTTGTATGCCTTAGATGAGTTGTGCCATGAAAGACCTTAATCAACGTAAAGACCGCCTCGAATTCAATAAACTGCAAAAGCGCCTGCGCCGCCAGGTGGGCACCGCGATTGTGGATTACAACATGATCGAGGAGGGCGATAAGGTCATGGTCTGCCTGTCCGGGGGTAAGGACTCCTACACCATGCTCGATATACTGCTGAGCCTGCAGCAGACGGCACCGATAAGGTTTGAGCTAATTGCGGTGAACATGGACCAAAAGCAGCCAGGGTTTCCTGAGCATGTGCTGCCGGCGTACCTGAGTTCTGTGGGTGTGCCTTTTCATATTATTGAGCGCGACACCTACAGTATTGTTAAAGAGGTGGTACCTGAAGGCAAAACCACCTGCGGCCTTTGCTCGCGCTTGCGTCGCGGTACCCTCTACGGCTTTGCCGAAGAAATAGGTGCGACCAAAATTGCCCTGGGCCACCACCGCGATGACATTATTGAAACGCTATTTTTGAACATGTTTTACGGCGGCAAACTCAAGGCCATGCCGCCCAAGCTGCTTGCAGATGACAAGCGCAATATAGTGATTCGCCCCCTGGCGTACTGTGCCGAAGAGGATATTGCCGAGTTTGCTCAACTCAAAGGCTTCCCAATAATTCCGTGCAACCTGTGCGGCTCCCAGGAAAACCTGCAGCGGCAAGTGGTTAAAGACATGTTGCAAAGCTGGGAGCGCCAGTATCCGGGGCGTACCGAGACGATTTTTTCCGCTATTCGCAATGTTCAGCCTTCACAACTTGCAGATTTAAAGCTGTTTGATTTTGTCAATTTGGCGGTAGATAAATCTGCACCTGCTGGTGCAGAGGAAGATGCCTGTGGCCTTGTCGATAAGCCTGCGCCCCGGGATACGGGTGTTCAATATGTCGACGTGCTGGATATGCACTAAGCCGGGTTTGGTGTTGTGCGGTTATGCGGCGCGCACCAGGCTGTCGATGAAATTGTGAGCTCTTAAGCAGCCTATAAAGGCCTCCATTGAGCGGGCATCTCCAGTGCCATTGTCAAAGCCTTGGCTCCAGGCCAGAGCTAATGCCTGAGGGCTAGCAAGGGTTTGGGTTGGTGTCAGCGCCTTTAAATAAATTATTGCTGCCATAGCGCAGGCATAGGCCAGGTTAAACTCCAGTTCTGTGTCCGGGTCCCGCAAAAATTGATGCTGACTGGCCAGGCCGCGTATTCGCGAGGCCAGCTCCGGGTTGGCAATCAACTGCATATCCCAAAGTTGGCGATGCATTTTTGCCGTGATGCGAAAAATACCTCTTCCCCGGTTAGCGTTTTGCGCCCCTGTTGGCGACTCTGCCATTGCCTGCGGACAGGTTTGGCTCGACTCAAAAATGGCCGTTGCAACCAGCAACTGGCTCAACCCTAGAGTGTGCAGGCCGAGCAGGTTTAAGCAGGGTTGAACTATGTTAAGTTCCAGTTCCGTGGCGGTAATTAACATGATTTTTTGCCTCCATAAAAATGGATAGCCAATAATTTGATGGTCAAATATTGAACAGCACAAGGTGTGCCAAGGTCTGATGCTTGGTTTTAGGCTGGGCGTTAAGTGATTTGATGCCGGGTTGCTAAACAGCCAGTTGAAAAACTGATCTATTTTTAGGTCTAAAGATGTTTCTCTAGTAAAATCAGATCATTTATTTGTTTCAGTTATAGAAATTCGTGCAAATATGGTTAATGCTCTATACTCAGGCGCGAATAGCTTCTAATACAACAATTTAATGAATTCCCGGATTACTAATACCGATGAGAGATAAAGCCCCGTCTTTTTTTAATGGCATCTCTTTTCAACTTGCCAAAATCGGCATCATCCTCGCCTTTTTCCTCAGTTTTTTCCTCAGCTCTATTCAGCTGTATCTGGATTTTCTCAATCAACAAAAAGAACTGGATAACCTGATTGACCGGGTGATTCAGGTGGCCACTCCACCCGCGGTGCGCTCAGTGTCTACCCTGGACGACGAGCTTTCCTACGAGGTGGTTAACGGCCTGTTGCGCTACGGTTTTATTTACGAAGTAGTGATCTACGATGATACGGGCAATATTCTCGCCCAGGGCAGCAGTACGCGGCCGGAGCTGAAAACTCGCTGGCTGACCAGCAAGATCAGCCAGAATACCCGCGAGTACACGGCGAACTTGTTGCTGCCGGGCTACAACGATGGCACCGCCGGCAGCATTCACTTTTCAGTTGACATGGATATGGCCTTGGAGGGGTTTTACAACCGCTCCAAAACCGCGGTCCTGACCGGTATTTTCCGCAATATGCTGCTGGTGTTGTTGCTCTTCTTTGTGTTTTACATCAAGTTGACCAAACCTCTGGTTCGTTTAGCCCGTGAAATCAACAGCATCAATCCGGACCACCCGGGAGTAAATCGCCTTACGGCCTTGCCAGCGCATCGCAAAGATGAATTGGCGCAGCTGATCTCCAGCTCCAACCAGCTCTTGGATGTGGTTGAACTGTCCCTGGCCAAGCGTCGTGCCGTTGAACTGGCGCTGCGTAAAAGCGAAGAGCACCTGCGCCAAATTATTGATCATCTGCCGGTTATGATCGGCGCACGCAATATTGCCGGTTACTACCTGTTTGCCAACAAGGCACTGGCCAGTGAACTGGGTTATACCCCCGAGCAGATGCGCAACCTGCACGTACGCCAGTTGCTTAAGAATTC
>CBIMZH010000478.1:0-2928 GCA_966248255.1 uncultured Cellvibrio sp. | reverse complement strand
GAGCGAAGATGTGCTCAAAATTACCGCCACCTGCGACACTGCTCGCCAAACACTACTCTTTTCCGCAACTCTGGAGCAGACGGGTTTGCGCCATCTGATTAAGCAGGTGGTTTTGGGGGAGGCCGACGAAGTTTATGTGGAAGACCTGCCCAACTCTATTAAGCAAGAGATGCTGCTTGCCGATCATGCCGGCCACAAAGACAAGTTATTAATTGCACTCTTGCAAAAGTCCAGTTTTACCAAAGCAATAGTGTTTGCAAACACTAAAGCGAGGGTGGCGGACTTAGAGCTTTTGCTGCGCCGCGAGGATATTCGCACGGGCGCGCTGCACGGCGATATTACTCAGGATGAGCGACGCAAAGTGCTGGACGGCTTCCGTCGCAGTAAAACTCAGGTGTTGGTAGCGACAGATGTTGCCGCGCGCGGATTGGATATCGCCGGCGTGGACCTGGTTATCAATTTGGATGTGCCTTACTCTGGTGATGAATATGTGCACCGTATCGGGCGTACCGGGCGCGGTGATGCAGAGGGCAGGGCGGTGACTTTCGTCACAGCCACAGATTGGAATCTGCTCAAGGGGATTGAGCGCTATTTAAAAATTCAGCTGGAGCAAATTTCAATTCCGGGGCTGGAGGGTAAATACAAGGGCCCGGACAAGTTAAAAAGTTCAGGCAAGGCCGCAGGCACCAAAAAGCAGGATGATAAAAAAGCAGCTAAAGCTAAAACCCCGGCAGAAAAAGTAAAGGTTCGCGAGCGCGACAAAAAAAATATTGGCAAGCGTCGCAAGCCGAGCGCGGCGCCTGTGGCTGAGGTTCAGGTTGATGGCTTTGCTCCTTTGAAACGCAAGCCAAAAGCCAGCTTGTGGGGTGAGTCTGAAGACTAAAATTTAGCGCTTAAGCGGCTTATAAAATAAGCTGCCATCGACAGCTAAGCGACGCGCTCGAGGCTTTAAATATTCTTCAAATAAACGATTGACCCATATCAAAAATAAGCCTAGTATCAGTTCGAGGGTGACAAAAAACCCAGAAAAATCAAAGCAAACCAAGGTTTGCTCTGTAGCTGTCAGAGTTATCTGATATGCGCTCTGGTCGTCACTCTCGAATTTACCAATCCACCTCAACCGGCAACTACCTAGGAGGTTCCCGCAGTTTCCAGCAGCCACTGATAAGCCTTTAGTAACACGGGTATATCACAACATCGAGCTTTGGCTCTTGTTAATTTTAAACCTGTAGGGGATTACCACTTATGGCGAAAAAATCGCACGCAAGACGCAACATGAATCATCACCTTTATGGCGATAATGAGTATGGATCAGCTCGACATAAAAACTCGCGAAAGCGCCAACCAAGTGATGACAACATCGTTGAAATAAAGTCCCGCTCGCATCAAGTCGAAACTGCTTACTCTCCGCCTCGCTCCCCGCAACCCTTTCACGCTAAAACTTCTTCGCAACAGTCCTACATAAACGCCATTAAAAACAACATGCTAACTTTTGGTATTGGCCCCGCCGGTACTGGTAAAAGCTATTGTGCTGGCGCTTTGGCGGCTGAAGCCCTGGAGTCGGGTCGCATTGAGCGAATTATCATTACTCGCCCTGCAGTAGAGTCGGGTGAAAACCTCGGTTTTTTACCTGGAGATCTGGACGAGAAGTTTGCAGTTTACATAGATGCCTTCCGTGACATTCTCAACGAGCGTCTGGGGGCTGGCACTGTCGACTATTGTTTGCGTCATGGTCGAATTGTGGCGGCGCCTTTGGCTTATATGCGCGGTAAAACCTTTAATAGCAAAACCTTTGTCATTCTTGATGAGGCGCAAAATACCAGTCCGGCACAAATGAAAATGTTCCTGACCCGTATTGGCGAAGATTGCAAAGTGGTTATTAATGGCGATATCAAACAGAGCGATATTCGCGGCCCCAACGGGTTGGCGGATGCAGTTGAGCGCCTGCGTGGTTTGCCCAATGTTCATGTTCATGAATTTGAGCGAGAAGATATAGTCCGCAGTGGTTTGGTGCGTGACATTATTGATCGCTATGAGTTGGATGAGGATGAATAGTTTTAATATGTGAGTTGAGTGGATTTCGCGGGCTCAATTTGTTTGAGTCCGCGATTCAACCGGCTAATTAAGGTTTGCCATCAGTATTGGTGAACCCATGGATACTGTGCTTTGCTTGCAAGTTTGCGGGCAGCGCGGCATTCTGCACCTTTATATTTTGCCTTTCTTGATTCCATCCTTCTAAAAGTTCTCTGCTCTCCATGAATTTTCTGCGTTGTCCTCTCTGCCATTCCCCTCTGTTGGAAAATCCATCTGGTGTTGCCTGTGCCAATCGCCATCAATTTGATCGCGCGCGCGAAGGCTATTTAAATTTATTGCCGGTACAGCACAAGCATTCGCTTGACCCAGGTGATGCCAAACAGCAGTTGCAGGCCAGGCAGTTGTTTTTGCAGAAAGGCTATTTTGATGTCCTGTGGCAGACATTGTTGACACTTATACCAATAGCTCAAGGGCGGCTACTGGATCTGGGCTGTGGTGACGGTTATTTTTCGCTGGCACTGAAAAGGCATTTGCCCGAGCTGAGTGTTACCGGCGTGGATATTGCCAAAGAGGGCGTGCGCCTTGCGGCAAAAAAAGCAAAACAGCAGGCAGCCAATATCGAGTTTTGTGTGGCGTCCAATTTTTCGCTGCCGTTTATGGATCAAAGCCTCGACCTGATCATGCGAATTTTTGCCCCCAGCAAAGAAGAGGAGCTGCGTCGGGTTCTTAAACCTGGGGGCTATTTACTCATAGTCGCGCCGGGTGAGCGGCATCTGCTCGGTTTGCGTCAGCAGCTTTATAGTGAGGTGCGCCCTCATGTTGAGCCGCCGACCCCCGAGGGCTTTCGCTTTGTTAGCGCGCAATCCGTTGTTCAGCCGTTAAACCTGCCTGCTG
>CBIMZH010000477.1:0-2933 GCA_966248255.1 uncultured Cellvibrio sp. | reverse complement strand
TGGGCGACATTGCCGGCAATTGCCTGGATTTTGTGGGTGGCCTCGACATTGTTTGTCGCTGTACTCAGTCGCGCGCGCACACTGGTGTCCACTGCTGAGGTGTCGGTCATATCGGCCAGCTCACTGCTCAGTGCCAGTAGTCCGCTATTGCTGGCGACATCGCGCGCTTTCTGCTGCTTTTCGGTGAGTGGCTTTTGTACTTCAACCGGGTTTTGTCGGGATACACTGGTTTTATTGGTTACCCTGGGTTGCAACTTGGGGGGAGGAGGCAGAGGCTTGGGTTTAGGCGGTTCAATTTTTTTGGGTTGCTGCGCCACAAAATTGGCAATGCGTTCGGGCACCTTGGCTTGTTCCTGACGGCTGGTTTCCGGCACCTGCACATAGGAGAGCGCCAGGCTCAGGCATAAAAAAAGTGTAATGGAGGCCCAGAGCGAAATGCTAAACAGGCGCGAGGACTGATTGTCTGGCTGCCATTCTAGGGCTAACTGGTGATAACTAAGCGGCTGAGCCATCTAAATCGATTGTTCCAAAAGTTAAATTCGGGCTCCAGGTTGCTGTTGTCCTGGCGCTAATGGTGGTAATTATTGCTGTGTCTTTTTTTCCTGCTGCAAAGCGGCAAAGGCTATGCGGTTATAGCTTTGCTCCTGGCAGGTGGCGAGAATTTTTTTAAGCACTGCGTAGGGGGCATCTTCATCGCTCATTATGGTTAGCTTGCGCCCTTGGGTTTGTTCCGGGTGCTGGGCTTTATAGAAATTCAGCTCGCCTTTTAAGGCGCCTATCAATAGCTCATCGCTGGCTAAAGTCTCCTGCACACTGGCAACTTTGCGCCCCTCGATAAGTATGTCGGTGCGAGTGACGGAAATCACCAGGGTTTCCTCTGGTGGATTTTTGCTGCTGGAGCTGGGCAGGGTTAAATCTTTGGCGCTGGGCAACTGATAGGAGTTGGAGGAGCTGACCAACAAAAAAAATACCAGAATGGTAAAAATATCCATTAGTGACACCAGATTTAGCGCTGGCGTTTTGTGGCGCTTATGGCTGCGCGCCATGCGCTTGGCGCGGCGAGATATTTTCATTGCTGCACCTCGGAATTAGCTGTAGCCGTTGGCGTAGATAGCTCGGGCGAGACTTCTAATAGCGGCGCATCACTAATAGAGATATTTGGGAATAGCTCCACTGTAACCAGCTCGGCCAGTTGTACCACCTGGGTGGAATTAACCTGGTCCATAACTTTAATCAGGGTTTTGTAATTTATGCTTTGCTCAAACAGCAGCATCATGTCTTTTTCGTCTGGGTAGCGTTTTTTAATTTCCATCAAGGCCCGTGTCAGTTCTTGCCAATCCTTTTCGTTGCCAGTGCGGGCTACGCTGAATAGCTGGCCCAGGTTCTGATCCTGAATGTCAAAGCTATTAGCGCGAACGACCAGTTCTAGGGCCAGGTCCAACTTTTGTTCGGACTGTTGCTGTGCTGCATCCAATGCAGGCAAATTAAGTTCTATCACGGTCATCCGTGAAAAAACGGCGGTGATCAATAGGAAGGGAACCAGTATCACCATCAAATTCATAAACGCGGTGATATTTAACTCAACCACTTCATTGAGGGTTTTGCGACGAGCGAATTTCATGGTTTATTCGTTAACCATCAGGTTGGAGCACTTAACGGCAGCCATTTCAATGGTGTCCACCAGTTTGGTAGTGCGGGTGGCGAGCAGTGAATGCATCAGCAACAGGGGGATAGCCACTACCAGGCCAAAAGCCGTAGTGTTCATGGCTACCGAAATACTGCCGGAGAGCAGGTTGGCTTTTTCTGCCGGGTCTGCCGCAGCTACAGCCGTAAACGCTTGAATCAATCCGATAATGGTGCCCAGCAGGCCGAGCAGTGTGGCCACGTTTGCCAGGGTGGCCAGGTAGTGAGTGCGCTCCTCTAATTCAGGCGTCACTTCCATGACACCCTCTTCCATGGCTGCTTCAATGGATTCGCGCTGTGCATTGGGCTTAAAGCGAGAGAAGCCGTAAGCCAGCACCGAGGCCAATGGACCTTTGGCTTCACCAACCACCTGTTTAGCGCGGGCAAAATCATTAGCCTTTAACATGGGGTTAACTTTTCGCCATAAGAGATTGACGGATTTTTTGACCCGCGACAGATAGATAAAACGCTCCAGCGCTATTGCCAGGCCTATAGCCATAACCACCAATATGGGGTACATAAATCCGCCACCGGATTGAAAAAACTTGATCAGTTCCATAAACACCTTTTATACAGATAAGTTGAAATTAATGATTGTTTGCCTGCTCTTTACTGAGCAGCAGCTCAGAAAGGGCGTAGTAGTTTGAGCCGTTAAATTCGTCGTCCATTAAGTCGATTATTTGTTTTCGCTTGAGCCGATAATCGCTCACATTTATTTCGTGGTTGTAGTATTGATTCACCAGCTGTTTGATGGTGTCTGCATAATCCTGTTCCATCCTAACCTCCGATGGCTGTTGAGATTTCACGCAAAACGCGAAAGCCGGTCGCTGGTTCTTGCCCGGCGAGCTGATCTGTCTGGTTGCTAAAGGTGCAGTCGGCCATTTCGGTATCATAGGAACCGCCCACGGCCATAAAGCCACCACCTCGTCCCATCACTATTTCCTGCGCATTGCCCAGGTAGTTCACCAGGCCCCAGGCATTTTGTTGGCCCAGGGTTGTTTTAACTAGGGCACCGCCTTTTTGAATGCCGCGCGAGTTTAGTTTGCAATTGCGATTGGGGTCTGGTGTTGCACTGGTAGCGCGCGCTGCATACTGCCACTCAGCCAAGCTGGGCAGTCGGTATTGATGGCCAGATTTTTCGCTAAGCCATTTTAGGTAGCCATTTATTTGCGCGGTAGTAATACCCGTGGCTGGTAAGCTCGGGTTGCTATTGCTGTGGTTGCAGGCTTTGCTGTCGCGGCAGTATTCGC
>CBIMZH010000476.1:0-2947 GCA_966248255.1 uncultured Cellvibrio sp. | reverse complement strand
AAGGCGCTTTGGGTATTGGTCAAGCGGGCGACGCGACCATCCATACCATCGAGCAGCATGGCAACAAAGATAGCGATGGCCGCCGGCAGGAAGTTGCCATGCATAGCATTAACCACCGCATAGAAGCCGCTAAACAAGGCGCCGGTGGTGAACAGATTGGGCAGTAGATAAACCCCGCGGTGGCGCACTTTTTGACCACCTTCAGACACCTCCTCAACAAACTCGCCAAAGGGCAAAGGCCCCTCGTGATCATGGGCATCCTGTTTATGCAGATCGCTATCTTGCTGACTCATGGGTTATCTCTCTGATTCGCCATTAACGGAAGGACAGGCATTTTACACGCCCAAAACGAAAAAACGCGGCCAAGGCCGCGTTTTTTATCGAAGTCGAAACCCAATTAGTTCTTGGTTTGGTCAACGATTTTGTTAGCTTGGATCCAAGGCATCATAGCGCGCAGCTTGGTACCAACCACTTCAATACCGTGAGCGGCGTTGTTGCGACGTGCAGCAGTCATAGAAGAGTAGTTAGTTTGACCTTCCAGGATGAACTTCTTAGCGTATTCACCAGTTTGGATGTCTTTCAGCGCCTGACGCATAGCCTTGCGCGACTCTTCGTTGATTACGCGTGGACCAGTTACGTACTCACCGTATTCAGCGTTGTTGGAGATGGAGTAGTTCATGTTGGCGATACCGCCTTCGAACATCAGGTCAACAATCAGCTTCAGTTCGTGCAAGCACTCGAAGTAAGCCATTTCTGGCTCGTAGCCTGCTTCAACCAGGGTTTCGAAACCCATTTTAACCAGCTCAACCGCACCACCGCAGAGTACAGCTTGCTCGCCAAACAGGTCAGTTTCGGTTTCGTCTTTGAACGTGGTTTCGATGATACCGGTACGGCCGCCACCTACGCCTGAGGCGTAAGACATAGCGGTGTCTTTCGCCTTGCCAGAAGCATCCTGGAATACCGCGATCAGATCTGGTACACCGCCGCCACGCACGAATTCAGAGCGCACAGTGTGACCTGGTGCTTTTGGCGCAACCATGATTACGTCCAGGTCTTTGCGTGGCACTACTTGGTTGTAGTGAATCGCGAAGCCGTGAGCAAACGCCAGGGTAGCGCCCTGCTTGATGTTTGGCTCGATCTCTTCTTTGTAGAGTTTGGACTGGAACTCGTCCGGAGTCAGGATCATAACTACGTCAGCAGACTTAACCGCGGTAGCAACGTCAGTTACTTTCAGGCCGTGAGCTTCAGCTTTTTTAACAGTGGCAGAGCCAGTGCGCAGACCAACAACTACATCTACACCTGAATCTTTCAGGTTACAGGCGTGGGCGTGACCCTGTGAACCGTAACCGATGATGGCTACTTTCTTGCCTTGGATGATAGAAAGATCAGCGTCTTTATCGTAATAAACGTGCATAGCAGACTCCTGCGTGCGGGGATTAACCCAGGTTAATGAGAGCCCCGAAACCAGGGCTTGAGCAAAGGCCGCTAGTCTAGAGAAAGACCAACATCGCGTAAAATGATATATTCGCAATTCAATATTTCATTTTATGCAACATAGCTATAGCCATCATGGACATTGCCAAACTTCGCCTTTTTGCCGCCCTGGCCGCCAGCCTGCACTTTGGCCGCGCCGCTGCCAGCTGCCATGTCAGCCCTTCAACCCTCAGCCGCAATATCAAACAGCTGGAGGAAGACCTGGGCGTGCAACTGTTGGAGCGCGACAACCGCTCGGTAGTACTCACCCACGAAGGCCAGCAGTTTTTAGGCTTTGCCAAAGAGGTGATTCAGCAGTGGGAGACCTATCAGGAATCGCTGCTGGCGAAGGCCGAGCAACTGCACGGCCAGCTAAGTATTTACTGCTCGGTTACCGCCAGCTACAGCTTCCTTTATGACATTCTCACCCAGTTCCGGGTCAAGCATCCGGGCATTGCTATCAAGCTGCACACTGGCGACCCGGCCCAGTCACTGGAGCGCATACTCGCTGGCGAAGAAGATATAGCCATTGCCGCCAAGCCGGAAAAACTGCCCGCCGGCATCAGTTTTAAACCCATCAGCCGCTCACCCCTCACCTTTATTACTGCCGCCAGTGGTCAGGATTGGCAGGGCATTGATTGGGAGCAGATTCCAGTAATCATTCCCGAGGAAGGCTTGGCAAGGGAGCGGCTTAATGACTGGTTTAAGTCTCAGGGCGTCAAACCTAATATCTACGCTGAAGTGCGCGGTAACGAGGCGATTGTAAGTATGGTGAGCCTGGGTTTTGGTCTGGGCGTGGTGCCGCAAATAGTGGTAGACAACAGCCCGCTGGCGAACAAGGTAAAGCGCTTTAATCCGCAACCGGATTTAGGCCCTTATGACACAGGGATTTGTGTGATGGAGAAACGCTTAAAAAGCCCTATAGTTAACGCTTTTTGGAGCCAACTGCAGGACCCGCACAAGACATCAACCTAACAACTAGAACAGCATCAACGAAAAGGCTTACTCAGAAAACGCGAGCCAGCCAAACCAAAGCGCCAGGGTAAATCCACTGCCTTTGAGATACCAATTCGCGGCCCGCTGACAACTGCGACGGATTTTTTCGGCAAGCGCAATTCAAACGGCTTTTGCACCAGCGAATGGCCATTCATGCTGTGTTCTATCCCCAGCGCTTGCCCCAAGCGCCCTGGGCCGGAGCAGAGCAAACGGTCATCCAGCAACTGCCGCCGCTCACGCATCTTATCCAGCCCCCGTGTTGGTTCCAGCGCGCGAATTAATATCCCCGCCCCATGACCGGCGGGAGCGCAGACAAAATTCAAACACCAGTGAATGCCGTAGGAGCGATAGACATAGGCGCGACCCGGCTCGCCAAACATTGCCGCATTGCGTGGGCTCGGGCCAGTAAATGTGTGTGACGCTGGCTCACTTTGATCGTAAGCCTCTACCTCAACTATCAGGCCGCCAACACCATCAA
>CBIMZH010000475.1:0-2950 GCA_966248255.1 uncultured Cellvibrio sp. | reverse complement strand
CTTTCGCGAAATCTTTGAAGATACGCGCTGCAGCACCTGGGTGCTCTTTAGAGAATGCGATCAGAGTCGGGCCTACGAACGTGTCACCTAAACACTCGAATTCGGTGCCAGCGACTGCACGGCGTACCAGCGTGTTACGGACGACTTTCATCCATACGCCAGCTTCACGCGCTTGCTTACGCAGCGCTGTGATTTTGCCTACAGTAACACCACGAGCGTCGGCAACTACCGCAGATAAAGCACCTTTGGCAGCTTCCTGGACTTCAGCAACGATTGCTTTTTTGTCGTCAAGCTTAATAGCCATTGGCTCTTAACTCCTGGTTCATCCGGGGGTTATCCCGGTTGCCTACACAACGGAAGGGAATCTTCCGCGCGATTTACGGTGAGAGCCAGATTGATAGGAATCTTTCTGGGGCTAACACCGTCTGCGTAGGTTGATCTTTTAAGCTGTCGTCTTCTCTTCGAAGAGTCTCAGCACCTACGGTCTTGGACGGAAGCTGTTGCTTTTGCTCATTTTCATGTGCTAAAGCCAGCTTCTACCCGAAAATTAGAGCGCAAGATTATAATTTAACCTCGCGCTCAAGTAAAGCTGCTTAATTAAACGGCTTTAATTAGATCTTGGCATCCAGAGAAGCCTGGTCCAGAACGATACCTGCGCCCATAGTGGTCGACAGCGTAACTTTCTTGACATAAGTGCCTTTGGCAACTGAAGGCTTAGCGCGCTTCAGAGCAATCAGCAGAGCTTCAATGTTCTCTTTGATCTTGTCGGCATCGAAATCGATCTTACCAACAGTAGAATGGATGATACCATTCTTGTCGTTACGGTAACGGACCTGACCGGCTTTGGCGTTTTTCACCGCTTCAGCAACGTTCGGCGTAACAGTACCGGTTTTTGGGTTTGGCATCAGGCCGCGTGGACCAAGGATTTGACCCAGCATACCAACGACACGCATTGCATCCGGAGAAGCAATAACCACGTCGAAGTTCATCTCGCCTTTTTTCACCTGGTCTGCCAGATCTTCCATACCCACGATGTCAGCGCCGGCAGCTTTAGCCGCTTCAGCGTTTGCACCCTGAGTGAAGACAGCAACGCGAACAGTACGGCCAGTACCGTGTGGCAGTACGGTAGCACCACGCACGTTCTGGTCAGATTTACGGGCGTCGATACCCAGATTTACTGCAACGTCAACAGACTCAACGAATTTGCTGGTTGCCAGCTCTTTTAACAGAGCCACTGCGTCATTGATCGCATACTCACGAGTAGAATCTACTTTAGAGCGGATTAATTTAGCGCGTTTTGATAATTTAGCCATTGATTAACCCTCTACCACTAAGCCCATAGAACGAGCAGTACCCGCGATAGTGCGGACAGCAGCTTCGTCGTCAGAAGCAGTCAGGTCAGCACGTTTGATCTTCACGATCTCTTCCAGCTGAGCACGAGTCACTTTACCGACTTTCTGTGTGTTTGGACGGCCTGAACCGCCTTTCAGACCTGCAGCTTTTAACAGCAGGAAAGAGGCTGGTGGGGTGCGGGTTTCAAATGTGAATGAGCGGTCACTGTATACAGTGATCACTACTGGGATTGGCATGCCTTTTTCCAGAGATTCTGTACGGGCGTTGAAACCTTTACAGAATTCCATGATGTTCACACCGTGTTGACCCAGTGCTGGACCAACTGGTGGCGACGGGTTTGCCATACCAGCTTTAACTTGTAATTTTACAAGCGCCGTGACTTTCTTAGCCATGTTTCACCTCTTTGTAGGGTCTCAGCCTCGTAAGTGCGAGGACACTTACTCAAACGGCTCCCCTGATGTTAAAAAAGGCCGCGATTATATTTTAACCAGCGGCCCGTTACAACGGATATTTCACCGTTAAGCTTTTTCGACCTGACCAAACTCCAGTTCGACTGGTGTTGAGCGACCAAAAATAAGTACTGATACTTTTACGCGACTCTTTTCGTAGTCGACTTCTTCAACTACACCGTTGAAGTCAGCAAATGGACCTTCCGACACACGAACCACTTCACCAGCTTCGAATAATGTCTTCGGCTTCGGCTTATCAGCATTATCCTGCAGACGGTTCAGAATGGTGTTTGCTTCTTTTTCACTGATTGGTGCTGGACGATCTGAAGTACCGCCGATGAAACCAAGTACGCGTGGCACACTTTTCACTAGGTGCCAGGCTTCTTCGCACATTTCCATCTGGACCAATACATAGCCTGGGAAAAATTTACGCTCCGATTTACGTTTCTGACCAGCACGCATCTCAACCACTTCTTCGGTTGGGACTAAAACTTCGCCAAACTTTTCTTCCATGCTATGGATCTTGATATGCTCGCGTAACGAAGTAGCGACGCGCTGCTCAAAGCCAGCAAAGGCCTGCACAACATACCAACGCATTTTTCCTGACATGGTTTAGATCCCCAATCCTGTTAAAAACGACACAATTTTCAGTAACAGTGCATCCAATCCCCACAGAATGAATGCCATAACTACAGTGACGATACCTACGATAATCGTAGTCTGATTTGTTTCAGCGCGGGTTGGCCATACGACTTTACGAACTTCCAGCTTGGCTTCTTTTGCAAAAGTCAGGAATTCATGACCTTTTTGTGTCTGTGAAGCGACAAAACCTGCTAATGGGATCATCACCAGCAAACCAATAGCGCGTTCCAATGTCGAAAATTCAAAAATGTAGTTAGCGACCACTAATAAAGTCAGAATCGCGAATACCGCTATCCATTTAACCAGATCTAATCCGCTTTTCGGTGCTTCTGTTGCTGCATTCATGCTCAAACTCACTATCCACGCTTGTAGAAACAAGCCACTACAGCTGTACTGCAGTATCAGCTACTACAATCAACTAAGAAAATTGGCAGGGGCAGAGGGATTCGAACCCCCAACCATCGGTTTTGGAGACCGCTGTTCTACCAATTGGAACTATGCCCCTG
>CBIMZH010000474.1:0-2956 GCA_966248255.1 uncultured Cellvibrio sp. | reverse complement strand
TATCGCAATTACAATGCTCGCAATAATGATGCTGGTATTGATGGTGAGCGTTTGCTGGTAGCGGTTATTGGACAGCTCATACTGCTGAGCGGCAACCTTGGCCTGAACCTTCATCAGCGCGGTCAGCTCATCGTTGAGTTGGATAAACAGTGTTGCGCGATTGTTGCTTGCGTAACTGGTTATCGCATTCATATCCCTGGCGCTATAGCTGCGGTGAAGCGTCTCCATGGTCGATTCCGCTTGTGACCAGAGCGGTTTGATTTTTTCGACCAGCAGTTTTTCCTCCTCGACCAGATAAGTGGCCAGGTATTCGCGCCAGAGTTTTTCAACCCGGTCAAATCGCTCCTGACTTTCGCGCATGCCCTGGTCAATACTGCTGCTGCCACTGCTGATATTGCCGGGGATGTTATTCAAAATAACCGCGTAGTCATCAATGATGTCTTTGAGGTCGCTCATGGGCACCACCCGGTCGAGATAGACAGTGCGCATTCCCTGGTTGGCTTGATTCATTCCCTTTATTCCCAGCAGGCCAATAATGACCATTAATACGACCAGGGCGCCGGCGAGCAGCGCCAGGCGGAGGGAGACCTTCATATTGCTAAACATACTCAACTCCTTGGGAGGTGAAAGGGCGGCTAGGGCTTGTGGGAGCTGTGTATAACCAGGTGCCAGAAGTGCTTAAACCCTAGATACACAAAGGAATTTTGTCAAAGCGGGGAGGTGAGTGTTATAGAGATTTAACGCCGGTTTAAAGCGCTGCTAGTCGTCGCCCAGCAGCCACTTTTTAGCGTCTTCAACGCGTGTAAAAATTTTGCCTTGGCCCATGGCGCGATTGGCCAGCACATTGCGAATAAAACTGGTGGTTTCAAATGTGCGTGGGTTCAAGTCCACCCAGGCGATACGAAACTGCTCGGTAATGCCCGCCTGGCGAAAAATATCCGGGTGATCCAGCGCTTCCAGCGTGGACACGGCGATTTTCAGATCCTGTTCGCCCAACACTTTAAAGCATTGGTACTGGTGGCAGGCCTCGGCGATTTCGCGCCAGAGTTTAATGGCGTGGTCGCGCGTGCCCTTACCGGTGATGCGCACATGCAGGTAGGTTTGTTCAAAACTAATACTGATTTGGCTTTCCATAATATTCGCTGTAGGTCTGATCGCGGTTTGCTTTTGGTACCGGTTCTGGATCTGTTCTAGCTATGGCTCAGGCGCGTAGATCCTGAATGATTTTACCAGCTTTGGCTATCTCCTCTTCGTGTGCAAGTTCACGCCAGGTCTCGGCCAGTGCTGCCTGGTACCATTGCTGCATACCTGCAAGCGCCAGTAGCCGCTGGGTATAGGCCATAGCCGCCTCAGCCAGCTGCAGTTGATAGCTCTGAATACGAAAGGCTATAGGGGCAAAAAATGCATCTACGGCACTAAATTGCGCGCCGGCCAAAAAGGGGCCGCCAAACCTGTCCAAACCCTGTAGCCAGAGTTCGCTCAGGCGCTCCAGCTCCTGCTGCAGGGCGGGGGAAATACTGTGCATGGCAATGCGCTGCCCGCAACTCATACTGCAATCATTGCGCAGGTTCATAAAGCCGGAGTGCATTTCCGCCGCTGCACAGCGAGCCCAGGCTCGGGCTTCTTTTTCGGCTGGCCAAACACCCGGGTGAGCTTCTGCCAAATACTCCACTATCGCCAGCGAATCCCATACCTGAATGCTGCCGTCTAACAGGCAGGGCACCTTGGCGGTGGGGCTGAACTGGCGAAAGCTGTCCCAATTACCTGTGTCTGAAAAAGGGTGTATGACTTCTTCGAAGGGAATATTGAGTTGGCGCAACAAAATCCAGGGGCGCAGAGACCAGGATGAATAGTTTTTGTTGGCTATGTGCAAGCGGTACATAGGTAGTTCCTTTAAGTGGCCAAGTGACTAATCTGGCCAAATGACTATAGCTTATTACCGCGCCAAGGCGAACGCCAACGCCAGGTCAAGGCGAACGCCAACGCCAGGCCAAGGCAAAAGCCAATTCCCGGCTTATGGCCAAAGCCGGTAAACCTGGCGGACACAAAAAAGCCGGGTAAATCCCCCGGCTTTAATTAACGGCTTGGCGCGGTGCGGGAAAGCGTTATTCCCCCAGCTGTTCGAGTGCCTTAAGGCTCCAGTCGATAGCTTCTGGATAGTGCTCTTTAGGCAGCAGATCGCCAAGCAAAACCAGGGTTTCGCGCAGTTCATCGAGGCTGTTGCTAACAATATTAATGTGGCCCACTTTGCGCCCCGGGCGCACCTCTTTACCGTACCAATAGACCCGCGCCGCCGGCAGATCGCGCCACGCGGGGTTATAGTCGGTGCCGATCAGGTTGATCATCACATTCTGACCCAGCACCTGGGCGCGCGGGGTAGCCATACCGGCCACGGCGCGCAAATGGTATTCAAACTGGCTGATGCTGGCGCCCGCCTGGGTCCAGTGGCCGGAATTGTGCACGCGTGGGGCCAGCTCGTTAATCAACAATTGGTCGCCAACGCGGAAGGTCTCCATGGCCATAACGCCCACGTATTCCAGGGCATTGAGGATCTTGCCCAGCATTTCTTCGGCCTGGGCTTGCAGTGGCTGCAAACGGGCCAGGGGGGATACTGAAGCGTAGAGAATACCGTGCAAATGCAGGTTGAGCGTCAGCGGGTAGAACACGCATTCGCCCTGGGCGTTGCGCACGCCAACAAGGGAGACTTCTTCATCAAAGTTGATCGCCTGTTCGGCAATGGCTTCGCCCTGCCAGTCATCGGGCACCTGGTCATCGTCGGTGCGCAGCCAGTGTTGGCCACGGCCATCGTAGCCGCCAGTGCGGCGCTTGAGCAGCACCTTGTCGCCCAGCTGATCGCGCAGTTCATTGGCGGTGATGTCGTTAAACACATTGCGCCAGGGCGCAGTGGCTATACCCAATGAGTCGATCAGCTCTTTTTGGGTTTTGCGGTCGGCCA
>CBIMZH010000473.1:0-2958 GCA_966248255.1 uncultured Cellvibrio sp. | reverse complement strand
CAATGCTATAGCCTCCAATCACAAATCCTCACTTTGGGCCTCCTCGCTGTTCGCCATTCTTTGGCTGCTAATTTCCTCTCCCATCGTTTTTTTGCTGCCCGAAGAACTGCGCAAACACAATTATCTGGCGTTGATTGGCCTTTTGTTTCCGCTGGTTGGCCTGGGGCTGCTCTGGTGGGCTATAGCTGTGGCCCGCGACTGGCGGCGCTGGGGCGACCTGCGTGTGCAGATGGACCCTTTCCCCGGCTGCATCGGCGGCCAGGTGGGTGCCAGCCTGGAGTTGCCGCTGACCTATGACCCCAAACTGCGTATGCCGGTGGCGCTGGTGTGTTTTTACAAGCACACCAGCGGCTCGGGCGATAACCGCGAAACCCGCGACAGTACGGTGTGGCAAGCGGAGGGTATGGTGTATCTGCAGCCCTCGGCAGGCGGTTGCCGCGCGCAGATACTGTTTGATGTGCCGCCCGACTTGCCCGCCAGCGAGCGCGGTCAGGACAATTATCACTATTGGCGCCTGGATATAGAGTGCGATCAAGTTAAGCCAGCGCTCAAGCGTCAGTTTGAGATCCCGGTGTTTCCCGGCGAGGCCAGGGCCCACTTTCTCACGCGCGAATCCACCCAGGCGCCGGCCATGCGCGAGCAGCGTGAACAGGCGATAGACGCCGTCAGCGACCTGGAGCAGATCCCCGGTGGCGTGCGTCTTTATTTCCCCTATGGCCGCAGTTGGCGCGGTGCGCTTATCGCTTTTTTTGGCGGGGCTTTTTGTCTGGGTGTTGGCCTGGCGGTCAGGGCTGATGGCGGGCCGCTCATTTTCCCTCTGGTGTTTGGCGGTTTTGGCGTGCCACTGATGCTGGGCGGCTTTTACACCCTGAGTAACAGTTTAACTGTGACGCTGGATCGTCAGGGGTTGGCAACTGAGCGGCGCTTGCTGGGCATTCCCTGGGGCAGCAAGCGTGTGGCGGCGGCAGATCTGCTGTTTTTACGCCTCGTCGAGAGCTATTCCTCCTCGCAATCCGGTGGTCGTCAGGTGACTTTTTATAAAATTCAGGCTTACACCCGCTCGGGCAAAAAAATTACCCTGGCAGAAAGCCTGCGCGGCCGTGAAACTGCGCAGCAGCTGCTCGAATCCATAGCTTTGCTCAGCGGTTACCCGACCAATTGCAAGGCCTAAGCGCCCAGGCGTGACCTTTGGCGCAAGCTGGATACGCGGGGATGTTGCCGGGCGGTGAAGCTGGTAATATCCCGAGCGAAATTCACACAGCGAGTAGGGGATACCGAGCGTGGCCGAAGGCGATAATTTTGATAAGACCAGTATTCGCGTTGAGGATGATGCGACGCGGGTGGTTAAGTCGCTTAAGCCGCGACCCGATCAGCAGCCAGCTGCCCAACCGGAAACTGGCGCGGAGGATAGGCCTGCAGACGCGCCTGAGATAAAGCCTGCACAGGGCTCGGCGGCGGACACTGCCCATGATGACTCAGTTGCCACTCAATTTACTGTTTACTCCGCCCCTCACAATCACTCCGCCGGTTTTGCCCAGGCGCGCGAGCTGGCACAGCAGTCGCTGCAATCCGGCACCGGCAGCCTGCTTAAAAAGCGCTTTTTGCTCGAGTCAGTGCTGGGTGAAGGCGGTATGGGTACCGTCTACAAAACCAAAGACCTGCGCAAAGTTGAGGCGGAAGATCCCAACCCCTATATAGCCGCCAAAGTACTTAATTCGGCGTTTAAAGATCACCCGGACGCCTTTGTCACCCTGCAGCAGGAAACTGCCAAATCCCAGACGCTGGCGCACCCCAATATAGTCACAGTGCACGATTTCGATCGCGACGGCGACATTCTGTTTATGACCATGGAGTTGCTTGAAGGCGAGCCGCTCGACAAGTTGCTGCGCAACCAACATGGTAAGGGCCTGACCAAACAGCAGGTGTGGACAATTACCCGCGACCTGGGCGCGGCCCTGGCCTATGCTCACCAGCGACAAATTATTCACGCCGACTTTAAGCCGGGCAATATTTTTGTCGGCCGCGACGGCCACGCCAAGGTGTTGGATTTTGGTATCGCCCGCGCCGCCTCCAAGGAATCGCAAAAGCACAAATTTGATGCCGGCCAACTGGGCGCGCTCACCCCTGCCTACGCCAGTATTGAAATGGTGCGCGATGAACCGGTGAGTTTTAGCGATGACGTCTACGCCCTGGCGGTGGTGGTTTACGAAATGCTCAGCGGTCGTCACCCGTTTAAAAATCGCTCGGCACTGGAGGCCAAAGAGCAGCGCCTGCGCCCGGCGCGCCTGGAGCAGCTGAGCGCGCGCGAGTGGAAGGCGCTAAGTCATGCGCTGGCGCTGGATAAAGCCGCGCGCACGCCGACAGTGCCGCAGTTTTTGCGCGAGCTGTTTCCGCGGCGCAACTCGGCACTGGTGCGGCTGGCGGTGGCGGTGTCGCTGGTGTCTTTAGTCGGCGCCGGTTGGTTTGGCTATCGCCAGCATCTCAATCGCGTCAAAACCCAGCAGCTGGTGGCAGAAAAACTCAGCGAGGCGCAAAACTGTTTTGCCCGCAGCGATTTCAGCTGCGCTATAGAGCAGAGCCTGGTAGCGGTAAATCTCGATCCGCAAAATCAAGCGGCGGCGCAATTATTGGCCGCGGCGCAGTTGGCCAAGCAGGTGCGCGCCGACGACGAAAAAATCGAGCAGTTGCTGCGCGAGGCCAGCGAGTGTTTAACTCAGGGCGATGCCGCCTGCGCCCAGGTAAAAGCGCGCGATGTGTTAGCGCTTAAAGCGGATAACGCCCAAGCGCAGTCATTGCTGAACCAGGCCAGTCGTCAGCTGCAGGATAGCTCTATAGGCGAGTTGGTTGAGCAGGGTGAAAGCTGCCTGCTGCAGGGCGACAGCAGCTGCGCACAATTATTTTTGGACAAGGCGCGAGCGCTTAACCCGGAGCACGCAGATGTGCAGCGGTTGGCGTTGG
>CBIMZH010000472.1:0-2971 GCA_966248255.1 uncultured Cellvibrio sp. | reverse complement strand
TTGGATTGAGTTTTTCTTAGAAGATCATGATTTATTACAAAGTAGTGTTGTCGGGCGACAATATATTTTTTGAAAACGTCAGCGCCCTGAGCGATTCGGCGGGAGCCCAGCCCATAGTCGGCTTTATCAGTTGCCGCTTGATTCAGGCTGCCTCGGAGGAATTGGCTATTGCCGTAGCCAAACGCGATTTGCTGGTGCATTGGAACCACAGTTTTAACGCCGACCGCAAAATGGGCATGCCCAAATTACACCTGGAGCATATAACCCCGGTGAGCCGCTGGTTTAAACCTAAAATTCACAATGATTACTACTGGTTTACCGACGCTGCTCACAAACAGGAGCAACTGGCCAAGTTCACCCGCGAACCTGGCCGCTGGTTTTGGCAGCGCGCTTGAGTGCAGCTCAAGCGCCACAAGAAAGGGGGTTTGCCGGCGCCCAACAGCGGCGCCAGTTTACTTAGGCGATAGCCGCAACCTCGGCGGGGGCCAGCAGCGACAACATAAACTTGGCCTGGCCTTCGCTTAATTGCTCGGCGCGCGCCGACAGTGGCGAATGCCCTACCCACTCAAAGCGCCAGCGATAAACATCACTCAACTGCTCGCCCTGACGCAATTCAATCATGTCAAAACGGCGCGCATCCAGGGCGTAAAGCTCACGCAACTGAAACGCCAGAGTCTCGGCATTTTTGCCAATAAAATGAAAGTTTTGTTCCGGCGCCTGCAAAAAAACCAGGTCGCGGCCCTGATGGTGGATATGGCAAGCCATAAGATTAACCGGCTGACCAAGACGGTTGTGCAGCGCCAGGCGCTGGAAAGGGTGCTTTAACATTGCAATTCCCACTGTGCTTTCTTATATACCCGGTTATACAACACCAGGCTTGGTTGATTTATCCGCCCTGACACAATGTAAATACCACTGGACAAAACTTAACGGGGCGGCAGTCTACGCACAATTTGTGACACTTCAAGAAAAAGCCTCACAGGAGCAGGCAAAGTCCGGTTTGCGTTATTTTTTTGTTACCAATTTTCCACTTGGTTGATACCCGGGTAACACAACAAAAACAATCACTTAGCATCCTTAAGAGCAACATGAGTTGGACTTCGCTTTGGCGCGATGGTTCAGCGCAAATGACAATTAATTGCACAATTCTCTGCCGCGGCTTGCTCTGCCCGGTGCCAAAGGGAAAATACCAGAGCCCTACAGGCAAAATTGCCCAGCAGGATTTACACAAAGCGCTGAACCAAATGGGCAATGCCATGGTCTTTAGGCGACGCGCAATCCGCTTGCGTCGAGGCTGCGCAAGCCAGGCTTTAAAATTGCCATAACCAGGTTCTTACTCGGGCATTTGCCCGGCTCATCACCAAGGTTGGGGGATTTAATTGACACAGGGCGCCGCGGCACTGAGAATCACCGACCAGTTTTGCAAAACCAGGAATAAACTGAATGAATATTGATCGTTTTGCGCTGTATTTACAGCGATCCGGCCTGTTTGTGTCTCTTTTGGCCGGGCTTTTTGCGCTCACCGCCTGTGGTGGCGGGGGTGGCAGCAGCAGCTCCTCCTCGTCTTCCATCTCTTCCAGCGTCTCCTCATCCAGCAGCTACTCAGCGGCTTCGGTTCCCAACAACGGTTCAGGCACCTGGCCCAGTGTCGAGGTTTCCGCTACCGGTATTAAAACCCTGACTTTCAACTGGTCAGCGGTGAGCGGTGCTGCCAGCTACAAACTGTTTAAAAACCAGGGCGGCAACAGCGGCTATGTGCAGGTGGGCGATGCAGTAACCGGCACCAGCGCCACAGACACCATCAGCGTGCATGTACAGGACTGGATTAACACCCGTTACCTGGTCACTGCCTACGACAGCGCAGACGTTAAAATTGAAGATTCAGATATCACCTTCTCTGCCACCGAAATGGTCAAGGCGATTGGCTATGTCAAAGCCTCCAATACCGACGAAGGCGACTGGTTTGGCTGGAGCATTGCCCTGGCTGCCGACGGCAAAACCCTGGCGGTAGGTGCGCCAGCAGAAGATTCCCGTGCGGTAGGCGCCAATGGCGATCAGAGCAATAACGAGAGCACCAACTCAGGTGCGGTTTATGTGTTTGTTAAAGATGATGCAGGTCTCTGGAGCCAGCAGGCTTACCTTAAAGCGTCCAATACCGAGCAGCCCAACCTTAACAGCGCGCGCTTTCTGCCCAACGATCGTTTCGGCTATCGCGTAGCCCTGTCCGATGACGGCAACACCCTGGCCGTATCCGCACTGCTCGAAGACAGCCCCTCCTATGGCGTTAACTGTAATCAGGACAACTATGAAGTCACCAGCGGTGTGACCTCATCGTCCAGCTCATCCAACGACCCCTCGGATGACTATATTGCCGCGGCCAACTACAACGTCGGCGCCGTCTATGTATTCAAGCGCAGTGGCGGCGACTGGGCGCAAACCGCCTATGTCAAACCTCTGTACAGCCTGTCCCATTTAAGCGTAGCCAAATCCACCGAAGAAACCGGTATGCGCTTTGGCGAAACTCTGGCACTGTCCGGAGACGGCAAAACCCTGGCGGTAGGCGCCACCACCGACAGCCTCTATGTTGCCGGCCCCATCAATTACAGCAGCAACAGCTCCAGCAGCAGCCTGGGCTGTTACATCTACTACCCCAGCAGCTCCAGCAGCAGTTCATCCAGCAGCAGCTCGTCCAGCAGCAGCTCGTCCAGCAGCTCCAGCACCAGTTCCTATTCTGGCGGCAGCCTCTCAGGCGCTGTGTATATCTATGTACTGGGCGATGATGGCTGGGAAATCGAAGCCTATGTACGCGCCTCCAATGCCGAATCCGGCGATGCCTTTGGTGCCAGCATTGCCCTCTCCACCGATGGCAACACCCTGGCGGTAGGTGCCCTGGGTGAAGACAGCGATGCCACCGGCATTAACGGCGATGAATCAGTCAACGCCTGTTACTACAGCCCCGACATCAAAACCT
>CBIMZH010000471.1:0-2974 GCA_966248255.1 uncultured Cellvibrio sp. | reverse complement strand
GGATCGCCTGATTGCCAGGCGCGACGCCAGCCAGCGCGCCAGTCTCTGCACGGAGTTGCAAAACCTCGCCGCGCCGCTGCTCCAGCTGCTGCAAACACCGCCCACCACTGCGGCTCAGGCGCTGGCACTCTTGCCCGAATTGGCGCAGCAGGTCAGCGCACTTATGCGCCACAAGCCAGATGCAGCACAAACGCCTGGCACCCAGGACTTTACCCGTGCAGGCACCCAGGACTTTGCCCGTGAAAGTGCGCTGGATTTACTGCAGCAATTGGCTGGCGAGCTGCTGGTCTACACCCGCACCTACGCTGCTCTGGCGCAAATACCCACCAAGGCCGACAAGCAATCTACCGCCAGTAATGAGCGATTTGTCCCCCACGCCGACCTGAGCAGCGCTCTGGCCGCCGGTGGTCGCGCCGCCCTGGCGCTGCTGCTGGTCAGCAGCTTCTGGATCGCCTCCGACTGGCCCGGCGGCAATGGCGCGGCGCTGTTTGCCTGTGTGGTCTGCTGCTTTTTTGCCGCCTCGCCCACACCGCTACTGGCGACCAAACAAATGATCGCGGGCACCCTGATGGCGATGTTGATGAGTTGGCTCTACAGTTTGGTGCTCCAACCTCTTGCCAGCGGGGATGTGGAGATGCTGATTTTGCTGATGACACCCTTTTTAGCCGCTGGCCTTTGGCTAATGGCCATACCCGTCACCGCTGGCCTGGGCACAGCCTACTGTTTGTTTTTTTCCACTTTATCGGCGCCCCAGAGCGGCGCCATAGTCGACCCTGCAGCACTGCTCAACCAGGGTTTTGCCCTGGTTACCGGCATGCTAGTGGGCGCCCTCGCCTTTAGCGTATTTATCCCCGCCGAGGGCGAAGTGCGCATGCGTCGCCTGCTGAGCAGCCTGCGCAATCAATTAAGCAGTGCCTGCGAGCGCCCCTTAACTGGCTTGCGCGCCAGGTTCGAGAGCCGCTGCCGCGACCTGCAGATGCAGATACTGGCCACCAGCGACCTGCCCGCCAGCAGAATTAATCAGGCGCAAAATTATGGCTTGGCGATTTTGGAGATTGGCCATGCGCTGCTTGATAGCCGTCGCTGCCTGGAGCAATACCCAGGCCTCGCCCACTGGAACGCGGCGGTAGATGCGCTACTGGAGCAGATAGCCCTGCTGGCGCGGGAGCTTACCCAGGAAAACCGCGAATTGGCGCTGCTGCAGCTGGAGCAGCTGATGGCCAAGCTCAACCGCCAGGCGCCCGGGCAGCACAGCCAAGAGGCCAGTCGCCGTTTGCACAGCGCGCTGTTTCGCCTGCACGCCGGGCTGCTCGACGCCGCCGGCTTTAACCTCACCAACCTGCAAGGAGCCACAGATGCCGCGTGAACTCGCCCTCTCAGGCGTACTTTTTCCCAGCTTATTACTGCTGTTTGTGGTGGCTGCGCTGCTCACCTGGATGATTGATGGGCTAATTGCGCGCGCCAATTGGCAGCGCTATCTCTGGCATCCGCCACTGTTTCGGCTGGCATTGTTTGTCTGCCTGTTTGGCGGCGCCGGTCTGATTGTTTACCGCTGACTCTTGTTTTAAAGCTAATTGTTGTTTACCGCGAAATTGCATTTGCTAAGGCACTAACCCATGAACTCCATTAAAGCCCTGCGCATTTTTATCACTCTGGTTGTCAGCCTGGCGGCGCTGATTATTGGCCTGTCACTCTGGGATCACTATATGCGCGACCCTTGGACTCGCGATGGCCGGGTGCGCGCCAATGTGGTCAATATCGCCCCGGATGTCGCCAGCCCCATTGTCGAGATACTGATTAAAGACAACCAGGCAGTACACCAAGGCGAGCTGCTGATTCGCCTCGACCCTGAGCGCTACAAGCTCGCCCTGGCCCAGGCCGAGGCGGCGCTCAAAGCGCGGGATATAGAGCGACAGCTGCGCCAACAGGAAGCTGAGCGACGCGCCAAGCTGGACACTCAGGTGGTATCCAGCGAAAACCGCGAGAATACTGCGTCCCTCGCCTCTGCCGCCGAGGCCGCTTACCGTGAAGCGCAAGCGGCGCTGGACCTGGCCAAACTCAACCTGGAGCGCACCGAATTGCGCGCGCCGGTGGATGGCTATGTGACCAACTTTACCGCGGAAGTTGGCGACTACGCCGGTGTGGGCAAACCCCTGGTAGCACTGATCGATGCCCACTCCTACCGGGTAGTGGGCTATTTTGAGGAGACCAAGTTGCCGCGCCTGCGCGAGGGCGACCCGGTGCGCATTGAATTGATGCAGGGCGGCCAGCTGCGCGGCCGGGTGGAGAGCCTGCCCCACGGGATCAACGATCACAATGACACTGTCGGCCGCTCGCTGCTGTCGGATGTAAACCCCAGTTACAACTGGGTGCGCCTGGCGCAGCGAGTGCCGGTGCGCGTCAAGCTCGACGAAATCCCCGCGGATGTGCGGCTGATGGCGGGACAGACCTGCACAGTTATTGTCGAACCCCGCGAATAAGACCTTAAACGGGTTGTAAAACCAATAAAAAAGGGCCTTTAAGGCCCTTTTTTTGGTGTGAATCAAGCCCTAGTTGAACAAAGGCCCGCAGAAGCGATCCAGGGCAATAATGCCCCACACCAGCCCGAGCAAGACCAGGCTGACAAACACCAGCGCCGAGCCTATATCTTTGGCGCGACCGGAGAGTTCGTGCTTCTCCGCGCCGGTGCGATCCACCACTGCCTCCACCGAGGAGTTGGCCAATTCGGCCATCCACACCCAGAAGACACTGGCGATTAATAAAATCAATTCAATTGGGCTGCGCGCCAGCCAAAACGCCGCGGGAATTAAAATTATCCCCAGCGCCACTTCCTGACGAAATGCCGCCTCATAACGCCAGGCTGCGGCGAAACCCTGCATCGAATAACCAAACGCGTCTATCACGCGGGTGAGACCGGTTTTACCTGGTTTAGCCATCTAAGCTCTCCGTCATATTGCCAGTGGAAATGTAACCC
>CBIMZH010000470.1:0-2997 GCA_966248255.1 uncultured Cellvibrio sp. | reverse complement strand
TTACGCAATCCACTCAGGCATTTTTTACCGCTGCGGCAAAAATGAACCTACGTATGATTGCCGGCAAGGTGATGATGGATCGCCATGCGCCTGAGGCACTGCTGGACACCCCAGCGAGCAGCGATACTGATTGCCGCAACCTAATTAAGCGCTGGCATAAGCATCAGCGTTTGCACTATGCATTAACGCCGCGCTTTGCGCCCACCAGCACCCCCGAGCAGTTAGCGGTAACCGGGAAGATTTACCGCGATTATCCCAATCTCTATCTGCAAACCCATCTCTCGGAAAATCATCAGGAGATCGAATGGATTAAATCGCTCTATCCAAGCGCCTGCGATTATCTGGATGTCTACGATCACTACGGCTTGCTTGGTTCGCGTAGTGTATTTGGTCACGGCATTCACTTAAGTGAACGGGAAGTGGCGCGCTTGGCCCAAACCGGGTCGGGCGTTGCATTTTGTCCAACGTCAAATTTGTTTTTAGGCAGTGGCTTGCTGGACATGGCCCGTTTGGAGCGTGCAGGTGTTCCTGTGAGCCTTGCTACCGATGTGGGTGGGGGGACCAGTTTTTCGCAACTGCGCACACTAGCCGAGGCCTACAAGGTGTTGCAGTTGCAGGGGCAAAATCTGCATTCATTAAAAGGGTTTTATATGGCAACTTTGGGCAATGCACGCGCGCTGCAATTGGATCATTGCATTGGCAATTTTGAACCGGGAAAAGAGGCGGATTTTATTTTGATTGATTTAGGTGCAACTCCATTGCAGGCCCTGCGTCAGCAACATACACACTCGCTGGCCGAGCAACTATTTGCATTGATGACGCTGGGCGACGAACACAATGTTGCGCGCACCTACATCATGGGTGAGTTGGCGTTTGAACGTAAAGCTACAGCGCAAGGGGCACTGCAATGGATGGTTTAATTTTAGAGTGGTTCAATCTTGCATTTCGCTTTTTTCATGTGGTCGCCGCTATTGCCTGGATTGGTGCCTCCTTCTATTTTATCTGGCTGGATTTAAGTTTGCGGGAGCCGCCGCCGTGGAAGGCGGAGCAGGGCGTTAAGGGGGACTTGTGGGCCATTCACGGCGGTGGAATTTACGAGGTCGCCAAATACCATCTGCGCCCGCAGGTGATGCCGCAAAAATTGCACTGGTTTAAATGGGAGGCCTATAGCACCTGGATTAGCGGCAGCTGTTTGCTGTTGTTGATGTATTACCTGCAAGCGAAAACCTATTTGGTCGGTTATAACACGCTGATACAGTCGCCCGGTCTGGCGGTTGCTGCAAGTGTCGGCTTTTTATTAGGCGCTCAGCTTATTTACGAATTGTTGTTGCGCACCCCTCTGGTGAAACGCGGTCTGGCGTTTGGTCTGGTGTTGTTGCTGTTGATTAGTGCCGCCAGCTATCTTGCGCATTGCTTATTTTCACCGCGCGCTGCCTATTTGCACGTGGGGGCTATGATCGCGACCTGGATGGCGGGCAATGTATTTTGGGGGATAATTCCCGCGCAGCGAAAATTCCTCACAGCGGTAACCAATAATGAAGCGCCGGATGGCTGTGCTATGGCCTTTGCTAAACTGCGCTCTACACATAACAACTATTTAACCCTGCCGGTGGTGTTTTGCATGCTTAGCAATCACTACCCATTTATTTATGGCCATGAATACGCCTGGTTGGCGCTGGTTGCTATAGGTTTATCCCTGGCCTGGGCCCGTCACTTTTTCAACCTTAAACATTTGGGCATGGTTAAACCTTATATTCTGGTGACCAGTTTAATTGCGCTGATATTTATTGGTTGGCTGATGTCGTTACAATCTGGTGCCAAAACGACAAACTCCAGTGCTGCATTGGCGGCTGTAGTGCCAGCGGAACAGACGGTAAATCCGCAAGAAAAAATCACTCATCTGGTACAGGTGCACTGCTCCAACTGCCACTCGGCAACACCCACCCAGCCTGGCTTTAATGCGCCGCCTGCGGGCTTGTTGTTAACGTCTGCGGAACAGCTTGCTGCGCAAAAAGTTCGAGCTTTGCCGGCGCTATCCTCTGGCTATATGCCGCTGGGGAATTTTCATCAGATGACTGATCTCGAGCGCAAAGCATTAACCGATTGGTTAAGCGCACAATAATTGTTTGCAGGAGAGAATCATGGTGGCTTATGTCATTGTCGATATAGAAGTTCATAACGCAGAAAATTATAAAGACTATCTTGCCAAAATTACGCCCACAGTGTTTGCCTGCGGTGGGCGCTATTTGGTGCGCGGAGCCAATGCCCAGGTGATTAGCGGTGACTGGCAACCCAAACGTCTGGTGGTAATGGAGTTTCCCGATCTCGCCACCGCTAATCATTGGGCAACTTGCGCCGAATATGCACCCATTCATGCCCTGCGCAATGCCAACGCCAGTGCCAATATGATTATCGTTGAAGGTAGTGTGGATTTTATCGGCTAATTCTCTCAGTGAATAATGAGGTGATAATGAAGTTTGCTCGTGCGTTTACCCAACTTGTGCTTGGCGGATACGTGTTGCTTGCACTCATCAGCTGTACCGCCAGTAACGATAAACCAGTAGCAGCTTATGCTAATGGCGAAGAGTCGCTAATGATTGATAACGGCGAGTACAAAATTCCCGCTATCCTCGAATTGCCCAAAAACCCTGCGGCTAAAAAAATCCCGGTGATGCTGCTGTTGCACGGCACCGCCTCGCACAAAAATGAAGTGGGCAGATTGTACCAGCGGCTGGCGAAAAAATTGGCCGAGCAAGGTGTGGCCAGTCTGCGTATTGATTTTGCGGGGCAGGGCGATAGCCCGGTCGATCATCGCTTTTATTCGCTGACCAGCGCCCAGCGCGACGTTAAAGCCGCGCTGGATTTTCTCGCGGCACTCGATGCGCGGCCCTGCGGGCTCGGTGCGCAGACCCTCGAACTGGCAGGTCTGGCGAATCGAGCGCAGCCACAGCTCCACGAGCCCGCCGACGCCGTAGCCGTAGGCGTGAAACAGCGGGC
>CBIMZH010000469.1:0-3014 GCA_966248255.1 uncultured Cellvibrio sp. | reverse complement strand
GCGCGCCGGATTGCTGCGCGCGCTGGAAAAACGCCCGGTTTCCATAGAGGCCATAGAGTCGGCCATCAACCATATCAAACATTATCTGCAGGCGACTGGTGAGCGCGAAGTAAAAGCGCTGCTGGTAGGCGAAAAGGTGATGGAGCAGCTGCAAAAGCTGGATGAAGTAGCCTATGTGCGCTTTGCCTCTGTCTATCGCCGCTTTAAAGACCTCAACGAGTTCCGCAAAGAAATCGACCGCCTGGAACAGCAGCCGGAAAACGAATAGCCCATGGCCTTTACTGCCCAAGATTTTGATTTTATGGCCCGCGCCCTGCGTTTGGCGGAGCGCGGCCTTTACACCACCATGCCCAATCCGCGCGTGGGTTGTGTGCTGGTAAAAGATGAGCACATCATCGCCGAAGGCTGGCATGTTCGCGCCGGCGAAGGCCATGCTGAAGTGAATGCACTGCGGCAGGCGGGTGAGGCTGCCCGCGGTGCGACTGCCTATGTCACTCTGGAGCCCTGCAAGCACACCGGCCGCACCGGCCCCTGTTCGCAAGCGCTGATCGATGCGGGTGTGGTGCGCGTTGTCTATGGTATGGAGGATCCCAATCCGCTGGTATCCGGCGCTGGTTTGGATCGCCTTGAGGCGGCTGGAGTAAAAGTGGAGGGGCCGCTGCTGGAGCAAGAGGCGCGCGGGCTCAACCCGGGTTTTATTAAACGCATGGGGCGCAAGCGCCCGCTGGTGCGCATCAAGCTGGCCATGAGCATGGATGGTCGCACGGCTATGGCCAGCGGCGAGAGCAAGTGGATTACCGGGCCTAAGGCGCGCGCCGATGTGCAGCGCCTGCGCGCCAGATCCTGTGCGGTAATTTCCGGTATAGGTTCAATTCTGCAGGACAACTCTGTGCTCTCAGTGCGCGCCGCTGAGCTGGGCTTGGATAACGCCGCTGAAATCGCCCAGCGCCAACCGCTGCGGGTTATTCTCGACCCGCGCCTGCAATTGCCGCGCGAGGCTTGGCTTTTGGGGGAGGCGTCGCCAATTCTGGTGGTGCACAATGGCCAGGTGGATGAGGCTCTACTCCAGGGTTGGCCAGCTTTTGTCGAATTTATCGCGCTGCCCAATCGCGAGGGCCGCATCGACCTGGAAGCGCTGTTGCGCGAGCTGGCCAAGCGCCAGTGCAATGAGGTGCTGGTGGAGGCGGGGGCCAAGCTTTCGGGCGCTTTTTTGCGTCGCGGTCTGGCCGATGAAATACTGGTGTATATGGCGCCCAAACTGATGGGCAGCAATGCTCGTCCACTGTTTGATCTGCCGCTGGATACCATGTCTGCCTCCCTGGCGTTAAAGATTCAGGATATTCGCGCCCTGGGTCACGACTGGCGCATTACTGCCGTTCCCGATATTGAATACTAAGTTTCGCTATGACTGATGCAAACCAAGCCAATCCCGGCGAACAGCCGCGGATGCCCAACAATTCCGCTTCGCGCCTGCGCCGTTTGAGCGCGGCATTAATCGACGGATTTATTCTCGCCTGCGTACTTATGTTGGTGATCCAGCAGACGGGCTTGATCGAACTGATTGACGAGTTTATGCGCCTGCCGCCAGAGCAGCAGGCCAACCATTTGGTGGTGTCCTGGGGCTTTCAATTTAAAATGGCGCTGGGTGAGTTTGCGCTCTTTGCCCTGGTGCAGGGCTATCTGTTGCAGCGCTATGGTCAGACCATAGGCAAGCGCCTGCTGGGGTTGGCCATAGTTACGCTGGATGGACAAAAGCCGGAATTTACCACTCTGCTGGTTAACCGCTATTTAAGCCAGATGGTGATGGGGGTGATTCCCAGCCTGGGTATGTGGTTGCGCCTGCTGGATGTGTGCATGATTTTCCGCGATGATCGTCGCTGTCTGCACGATCACCTGGCGCGCACCCGGGTTATCGACCTGCGTATTCCTGTGCCGCAACAGCAATCCAACAGCCTGATTGTCTAGGAGCCTCTATGTTTACCGGCATTATTGAAGCGGTCGGCGAGGTGGTCGCACTCCAGCCAAAAAATGGCGACCTGCGCCTGCGTATCAAAACCCACAATCTCGATCTGGGCGATGTGCGCCTGGGGGATTCCATCGCCACTAACGGTGTCTGCCTGACGGTAGTGGAACTGCCCGGCGATGGCTACTGGGCCGATGTATCGCGCGAGACGCTGGATAACACCACGCTACCCGCCTGGAAACTGGGCCAGAAAGTAAACCTGGAAAAGGCGCTCACCCCGCAAACCCGCCTTGGCGGTCATATTGTCAGTGGCCATGTCGATGGCGTGGGTGAGGTGGTGCAGCGCTACCCGGACGCCCGCTCTGAGCGCTTTCGTCTGCGCGTACCCAAAGAGCTGGCAAAATATATCGCCCACAAAGGGTCAATCACCATAGATGGGACTAGTCTTACCGTGAATAAGGTGGACGGCGCTGAGTTTGAACTCAATATAGTGCCGCACACCCTGGCCCATACCATTATGGGCGGCTACAAGGCTGGCAGTCAGGTCAATCTGGAGGTGGACGTGCTCGCTCGCTATCTGGAGCGGCTGATGCTGGGCGACAAGGCGGCGGAAGGCAAAGAGGGTGGCATCACCCTGGAATTCCTCGCTAAAAATGGCTTTATGTAGGGCAGTCATGCCCAATTAGGAATACTGCGACAAATAGTCATGTTGGGCATTGCTGCCCAACCTACGTTCTTATGAGATGAAGTATGCAGCTGAATAGCATTGAAGAGCTGATCGAAGATCTGCGCCAGGGCAAGATGGTTATCCTGATGGATGACGAGGATCGCGAAAACGAAGGCGATTTGATTATGGTGGCCGAGCAGGTGCGCCCTGAAGATATCAACTTTATGGCGACCCATGCGCGCGGTCTTATCTGCCTGACGCTCACTCCCGAGCGCTGCAAGCAACTGGGCCTGCCGCTGATGGTGAGCGACAACAAATCCCAACACACCACCAATTTCACTGTCTCCATTGAGGCGGCTGAAGGAGTGAGTACCGGTATCTCCG
>CBIMZH010000468.1:0-3015 GCA_966248255.1 uncultured Cellvibrio sp. | reverse complement strand
TCTTGTGCGGGCCACTAACTCTTTAACTTAACCAGTTTCGCCGCTGATTTAAACCGGTGCCTGGGATCGGGCGAGTTTTTCGATATTGCGGATCAGCTCCTGAATTGCGCGGGACTTGCCAATAATTGAGGTGCTTTTTTGCGGTTCCTGCTCGGGGAGCTGCGCGGATTGAATCGCGGTATTAACCAGTTTGCGCAGAGTGCTCAGGTTTACCGGTTTGGAAATAAAATCAAATGCCCCCGCTTTCATCGAATCTATGGCGGCATCTATGCTGCCATGGGCGGTTATTACTGCGACTGGCAGGCGCGGGCGATGAGCCTGTATGTATTCCACCAGTTCCAGGCCATTGCCATCGGGCAATCGCATGTCGGTTAGGCAGAGGTCGTATTCATTGGTGTCCAGCATGCTGCGCGCAGCGCCCAGCGTGGCGACCGCATCTGTGGTGATTTGCATGCGCCCCAGAGTGATTTCCAGTAGCTCGCGGATGTCTGGTTCGTCGTCAATAATCAGGGCGCGTTTACTGGTCATGGCAGGTTGGGGCTTCTCTTTTGTGGCGAATAGGTGGAGCGCTTAAAGCGCGCGCTCTGGGTGTGCTAATTGTATCTGAAAACAGCTTTTGTCTTCGGCTGTATGTTTGTAACTGATAATGGCCTGGTTGGCTTCGCACAGCTCTTTGCAGATATAAAGGCCCAGGCCTGAGCCGGTATTTTCCGTTGTAAAGAAAGGCTCAAATAGGTGTTTGGTGGTTTCGGTGGATACGCCGGGGCCGAAATCGATAACGCGGATAAAGGCCTGGTGATGTTCCTGGTCTTTACCGATTTCAATGCGCAGGTCGGCGCGCCCCTCTTGCGGCGTGCCATAGCGAATACCGTTGTCGCATAGATTGGTTAGCACCTGTTGTAATTGGCTGGGGTCAAACTTGGCACTGATGACCAGCGGCTCCTCGTCGTCGAGGCTGTCAAAAGAGGCTTTATTGAGCTGCTGTTGTGGCACAGAAAATTCAATCTGCAGGCGCCGACTCGCCTCTTTGGTGGACAGGTAGTCCTTAATAAAGGCCGGAATCCACTCGGATAAGTCGAGCAGCTGCGGGTTGGCCGGACGGCGGCGCGACAGCTGCAGAATATTTTCAATAATCTGGTTCACCCGTTTGCTGTGGGTATCAATAATCGTTAGCAGCCGTTTGTCCGCAGCAGCCAGGTCGCTGGATTCGCCCAGGAGTTGGCTGGCGTGGCTGATTGCCCCCAGGGGGTTGCGCACTTCATGGGCGATACTGGCTGTCAGTCGACCCAGCGAGGCCAGCTTAAGCTGTTGTGCCTGCTGGTGCAGCGCGCGAATATCCTCCACAAAAATCAGTGTCTCGCTCAGGTTGCCCGGCTCTAAATGGGCGAAATTGGCCTTGATACTGGCGCTGGAAAGGTTGGGCCGCTGGCCTTGGTGGGGGCTGAGCTGCTGATCCTGCCAGGCGCGATATTTGTCGAGCAGATCGGGTATTTCGCGCAAATTGCCTGGCTTGCCATTTTGGCTGCTCAGCCCAAGCAGGGTGCAGGCCGACTGATTCATCAGCTCAATTTGCTGATTACTGTCGAGCACCACTATTCCCGTGCGCATACGCTCGATAATTTGCTGCGCCAAGCGCTGCAAATGGGCCGCGTGTGCCGCCTGGGCCAAAGCCTCCTCGTGGCTCAGACGAATCTTGCGCGTCAGGTATTGGAAAATTAGCGAGGTGAGAAAGGCCAGAGCGCCCAGGGCGGCAGAGGCAAACAGGGATTTATTTTCGGCATTGAGGAAAAGGAAGCTATAAACCCCCTGAGCAATAACCGCGATGGTGCAGGTGGCGGCCAGGAGTGTCGCTATACGCTCGCGCAGCATAATACCGCCTGCCGCTATGGCGATCAGCAGCAGATAGCCGAGGCCGCTAAGGGGGCCACCACTGGCGTGCATCAGCAGGGTTATGGCGAGCACGTCTATCAACAGATAGATAAACAGGTTGCGGCCCGAGGGGTTGAACTTGAGCCGCCACATCAGCAGCAGCGCAATAAAATTGATGCCGGTGTAGATTATCGAGGTGTAAAAAAACAGCTTGGGGTCCACTGTGCCCAGGATTTTAGGCGAGAGTTCCAGTTGGAACATAAACAGCAGCACGCTGCCCAGCAGGGTGCGGTAGTAGGTGTAAATGCGCAGCAGGTCATAGGGGTTGTAGCTGCTGATACCTGCGGCGGCTGTGAGTTTCGGGTTGGACATGGATCCTTTCCTGGCTAAAAATGTCTTGGCCAAACTTTGGATATGTTTGACAATGCGCTCCCGCTAAATTCCCGCCGGCAGCTTAGGATGTTATTGGCCGTACTTATGGCTGATTGTGCCAGTTTTCCCGCCAAGGGTGGAGCTATCTCCAAGGCAAGTTTTTGATAACAGGTTAGATTTTTCTATGTCACAACTGCAACTGGTGCTCGCACAGATCAATACGCTGGTCGGCGATATCCCCGGCAACACCGAAAAAATTCTCAACTCTGCCCGCGAGGCCCTGGCTCAGGGGCAGGTGGATGCAATTGTTTTCCCCGAGTTGACGCTTACCGGTTATCCCCCGGAAGACTTGCTGCTGCGCCCCAGTTTGAATGGCCGTATCGAGCGCGCGCTGCAGGCTCTGCAAGACGCCACCTTGCCAGTGGCGCTGGTCATTGGCTACCCGCGCCTGCGCGAAGGCAAACTCTACAATATGGCGGGGGTCATTCAGGGTGGCAAATTAGTGGCTGAATACGCCAAGCAGTGCCTGCCCAATTTCCAGGTGTTTGACGAAAAACGCTACTTTGTCGAGGGCACCTTGCCCTGCGTGTTTGACCTTTGTGGGGTGCCAACGGCCATCACTATTTGTGAGGATATCTGGCATTCAGGCCCTATGGCCCAGGCGGCTGCCGCAGGTGCGCGACTGATGCTCAACCTCAACGCCTCGCCGTTTCACCAGGGCAAGCAGGAGGAGCGCGAAGCGGTAGTTGCCGCGCGCGCGCGCGAAGGCAATAT
>CBIMZH010000467.1:0-3020 GCA_966248255.1 uncultured Cellvibrio sp. | reverse complement strand
ACCATTTCTATTGCGGCTGTTAATGGCAACTTTTGCACCTCAATATCTTCGCTGGCTTCCAATTGCTGGGTGCCTGGGTGTAGATCCCGCGCAACAAACACATAGCAGACTTCATCGGTGACCGAGTTGGATAAATGCAAGGTCATCAGCGGCTGCCAATCATTGGCCAATAGGCCCACCTCTTCCTCCAATTCCCGCTGCGCGGCATTTAAGGGGCTTTCGCCTTCCGGGCAACCCCCTTCAGGAATTTCCCAGGTAAATTGATTGAGCGTATAGCGGCTTTGCTTTACCAACCAGGTATTGCCTTCAGCATCTATAGGCACCACACCTATGGCGGTGTTTTTAAAATGCACTACACCGTAAATACCCTCTGTACCTTTGGGGGTAATCACTTCTTCGTGATTAACGCGAATCCAGGGGTTTTCGTAAACCACTGTTGAGCTTTTGGTTTGCCAGCCACCAACTTTGACAGCCATTTTATCGTCTTGCATAAAACCTCTTGATTAAATCAGTTGTCTGGCCTTTTCATCGGCCACAATAAGCCAGGGCAATTTCGCCGAATGGAATTTTTTGAATTTATTGCGGAATAAAAAATTTTATTGTGTGTATCAGATTTGGACAAATGGTCGCAGTAATGGGCAAAAAATTAATAATTACTTTTCAACGTCCAGGCGCGGGGGTTGTGGGTAAAACCTAACGCGGGATAGTAATCATTCGCCTGGGGCGCAGCGAGCAGCACCAACATACACTCAGGTGCTGTGTGTTTTTGCAGCTCAGCGAGTAACTGCTTGCCTATACCTTGGTATTGATGAGTCTCGGTTACTAATAGATCAGCCAGGTAAGTTACATAGACAAAATCGCTAAGTGCCCGCGCCAAGCCGACCAGCTGCTCGCCATCCCATGCGCTAATCACCAGGTTGGCGTTAGTTATCATGGCCTGCATGGTTTCGCGTTTATCGACGGGGCGTCGCACACCCAGGCTGGTACTTTTGTACAGTTCGATAACCTGATCCAGGTCCAGGCTCACACCTTGTTTGTATTCGATAGCCATATTGTGCAGCCATAGCAGGCCAAATTTTATTGCAGCCTATGAGGCTGCAGCTGTACCGCTTCGGCACTGCTGCCGAGCATCAACACTCGCCCCATATAGCGATCCGAACCGGAAACGGTAAATTCAAAATAGAAGGCGCGCCAAAAGGCGAGTCGCCCTTGATCATTGCGTTTTAACCAGAGGCGACGCAAATAGACAGTTTCATCAAGTAACTGCACCTGCATTTCACGGCAACGCTCTTGTGCAACTTTAAATGCCAATTCTTTAATGCGTAAGGAATCTCGCCAATAAAAAGCAATCAACGCAAGCAGCACAAGCCAGAGAAACCACTGGATATTCAACATGGAATTAAGGTGAGGGAGGAGAAATTTGAAGAATTATTATGCAAAAAGGACAAGCGGCGAACTCACAGGGTAGCTGCCGAATATTCCGAAAACAGAAACCTTTAGGCTAAAGCAAAAAGCAAAGCCCAAAAGAGCAAGGGGTGATTGATTGCTCAATCACCCCCTGGTTTAACTCGACTTTAGAGAGGAGTTACGTTTTCCGCTTGCGGGCCTTTTTGGCCTTGGGTTACTTCGAAAGTCACTTTTTGACCTTCTTTCAGGGTTCTACGACCAGTGCCGTTGATTGCACGGAAGTGAACAAATACGTCCGCACCACCTTCACGCTCGATAAAACCGTAACCCTTGTCGTCGTTAAACCATTTAACAACACCAGAGACTAGATCTGACATAAATTCCTCGTCTTGCAACAAAAAGCGTCAGCTAAGCTGACCTAACAAAAATTCCAACCCGGTGAGGCTGGAGTGGTTTAGCTCCCTAAAAAGCTATTGCTCAGGTCGTGGTGCGTCCAAGTGTCTTGAGCAAGCGGAAATCTTACAAAAGCCTAGTCTTGGGTCGAATCTCAATCTGTAGCGGGTCAAAATTAAAGCACTTGCTACAGGCGAGTCAAGCGCTTATCTATGAATTTTGTGAATATCGCTGTTTTTATCTCGACTGAGTATTGGGCACACATTTTATTGCGGCATATTGCGCCCGGATGAGTCATTTTCATCCTTTACTTGTGCTTCATTAGTGCTCTTTTTGGCAAGCTTTTCGTGCAAAAAGAGTGCGAGCGGAATCACCAACACACCCAGGGTCATGGCTTGGTGTTTGAAGTTAACAAACTCCAAGCCCTGTTTTGCCAGCTGAAACCAGGCCAAGCCCCAGGCCGCTGCGCCAAAATAAGCCCAGCGTTTATGCAAAAAAATTCCCCAGGCGAGCACACAGGAAACTAACGCGAGGAAACATCCATAGAGACTGAATTGCGCAACAAACTGCGGAACTACCGCCAGCATAATTACCAGCAACAACCAATTTAATACTCGCGCAAACACCATCGACTTAGCCATAGCTTTCCCAAAGTTTACTGTTACTTTTTTACACCATTATGAAACCGACCTGGGCTTAACCGCCGTTACCGTTATCGCGCCCACGCCAACTTTGATACTTTTTATGCACGCCACGGGTAAATGCCTGGGAGTAGTCCTCCAGCAGATCCACCCCTACCAACACAAATATCACCACCAGCGACAACTTGATTGCCACCAGCTCTTTACCAATAGCAATACAAACGCCTATAGACGCAAGCGCCCAAATGGTCGCCGCTGATGTCACCCCTAAAACTACGCCATCGCGCGCTAACATCACCCCGGCGCCGAGAAAGCCAATACCGGTAATTACCTGGCCAATAATGCGCGAGGGATCGGTGACATTGGTGGATACCGCTATGGACGCCGCGATAAAAATATAGGTACCAAGCGTAATTAATGACGAGGTGCGAATGCCCACCGGTTTGCCGCGCAGATCTTGAATCGATTTGATCTCCGGTTGGACGACGATATAAAAGGCGGGCATGTTGACCATGCCCGCCACCGCGACGCGCCAGTCGTCGTCCTGCTCACCGCTGGCATGGACGACACCCAATTATT
>CBIMZH010000466.1:0-3029 GCA_966248255.1 uncultured Cellvibrio sp. | reverse complement strand
CTCCACGCGCACGCTGGCTGGCACCCAGCCGGACTGCACATGCAGCTCCGCCACTTGGCGGTAATCGCGGCGGAACATGGCCAGCAGGTTGCGCGCTAAATAGTATTGGTCGGCGCGGGTGAGGGAGCCGACTATGGCCATATCCACCGCCATATACTGCGGCTGACCGGGGTTGCGCGGCGACACAAAAATATTGCCCGGGTGCATGTCGGCGTGGAAAAAGTTGTGCTCAAACACCTGGGTGAAAAATATCTCCACGCCGCGCTCGGCCAGCTTTTTAATGTCGGTGTTCTGCGCGCGCAGGGCATCCATATCGCTAACCGGAATGCCGTAGATGCGCTCCATCACCAACACCTGCGGGCGGGTGTACTCCCAGTAGATTTCCGGTACATAGAGCAGCGGCGACTGGGTAAAGTTGCGCCTCAGTTGCGATGCGTTGGCGGCTTCGCGCTGCAGGTCCAGCTCGTCAAAAATGGTGGTGCGGTAATCCTCCACCACTTCCACCGGGTGCAGGCGTTTGCCGTCGGGGCTGTATTTTTCAATCAAGCGCGCCACCAGCAACAGCAGCTGCACATCCTGGGCGATGATTTTTTCGATACCCGGGCGGATAACCTTAATCACCACTTCACGGCCGTCTTTTAATACTGCGGTGTGCACCTGGGCCACAGAGGCAGAGGCCAATGGCTCGCGCTCGTAGCTGGCAAAGATCTCTTCAACTTTGGCGCCCAGGGCCTGCTCGACAATCTGCTGGAACTGCTCGCGCGGGAAGGGCGCGACATTGTCCTGCAGGTGATTTAGCTCGGCGACTATGTCGTCGGGCATCAGGTCGGGGCGGGTGGACAGCAGCTGGCCGAACTTTACAAAAATTGGCCCCAGGTCTTCGCAGGCGCGGCGCAGACACTCGCCGCGGCTGAGCTTGGGTTGCGGGAATAGTTTGAGCGGCAAGAGTGCCAATCGCGCCAGCAGCGGCAAGCGCCCGGGCAGCAGCAAATCCAAACGGTAGCGGGCAAACACCCACATGATTTTGAGCAGGCGGACAAACACCATCACTTGTTAGTTTTCTCTTGGAGTAATTTTTCAACCCGCGCCTGGGCGCGGTCGACAGCAAAGCGCAGCTCATCCACCTGGCGATAAAAATCGCTCAGCTCCGGTTTGCTCGGCAGGGTTTGCAGTTCTTCGCTGATAAATTCGCTGGCCAGGCGTTTGACGCTGGCGGCGCGGCTGGCAACCAGATTGAACTTGGTGCGAATCAACTCGGCTGTCTGGTGGCCGATAAGGTCGCCGGTGAACTGACTGAGCATATCCTCCCAATCGATATCCAGGCTTTTGAGGATTTGCTGCAACTCGGCCAGCAGTTGTAAATCGCCCATGGCGCTGACGCCCGAGTATTTCAAATTGTGCGGCTCGGTATTGGCCAGTTGCAGCAGCGCAAACAGCGAACCGGCAATTTCGGTATCCACCTCGCCCTGCCAGTTGGCCATTAAACTCAGGCCGTCCTCGTCGGGCATCAGATAAAAATTCAGCGCCGGGGCGCTAATGCGTATAGCGAGAATCTGGCCGGATAACTTGGCCAGGCGCAGGCGCGAACCCGGGTCGTAGACCAGCGCGGCATTAATGATTTTTTCGGCCCCGGCCAGGGCGGCGCTCAGCAGCATAGGGCTCTCCCTAATTACAGCGGATTAGGGCTTGATGCCTTTGTGCAGGGCAACTATGCCACCGGTCATATTGTGGAATTCGGTGCGCACAAAGCCGGCCTCATCCATCATGCCTTTCAGCGTTTGCTGGTCCGGGTGCATGCGAATGGATTCGGCCAGATAGCGGTAGGACTCGGCATCGTCGGTAACCAGCTTGCCCATAAACGGCAGCACCTTAAACGAGTAAGTATCGTAGACCTTACTCAGGATCTCGCTCTGCGGTTTGGAGAACTCCAGCACCAGCAATCGGCCGCCAGGCTTGAGCACGCGCAGCATGGAGCGCAGCGCCAGGTCTTTATCGGTGACATTGCGCAGGCCAAAGGCGATGGTAATGCAATCAAAGGTATTGTCGGGGAAGGGCAGGTACTGGGCGTCGCACTGGGCGAAGTTGATATTGCCGGCAATGCCGCGATCGGTAAGGCGGTCGCGACCTACGCCAAGCATGGAGGCGTTAATATCGGCGAGAATCACCTGGCCCTGGGCGCCGACCCGCTTGGCAAACTGGTAGCTGAGGTCGCCAGTGCCGCCGGCGATATCCAATACCTTGTGGCCAGCGCGCACGCCCGAGGCTTCAATGGTGAAGCGCTTCCACAGGCGGTGAATGCCGCCGGACATCAAATCGTTCATCAGGTCGTACTTGGCCGCCACTGAGTGAAACACCTCGGCAACGCGCCCGGCTTTTTCTTCCACGGGAACCTGTTGGAAACCGAAGTGGGTGGTTTTTTTCTCGCTCATGGTGTCTCTCGTTTTACGGCTGCGGTATTGGGGCTTGCGCCTGGGCTGACAACTTGGGCGGGCATTGTACAATGCCGCTTCTCTTCTCTCACCTAAAAATCTGTTAAACGGCTGTGCCGCCGGTGGATAGCAAATGACAAAGCGGAACTTGACTGGGTGGATACCGCGCTGGCTGGTGTTGGCCGGTACGCTATTAAGTTTGAGCGCCGCTGCGCAACACTTGGCGCAGCTGCAGCCCTTTAGCACTGATGGCTGCTCCATGTTTATGGATGGCCCCCTCTGGGCGCCCAATCGCTGGCGCCACTGCTGCGTAGCCCACGACCTGGCCTATTGGCAGGGCGGTACTCAGGCGCAGCGGTTGGCGGCGGATCAGGCGCTGCGCGCCTGTGTCGCTCGGGCACAGGATGACTTTACCGCCGATACCATGTACGCCGGGGTGCGCTGGGGCGGTCACCCGGATTGGCCGGTGAGCTATCGCTGGGGATATGGCTGGGGGCTGGTCAGTGCCGATGCTCCGGGGGTGAAGGCGCTGCAGTGTTTGGCTGTTGGCGACCTGGCACTTGGTGACGTCGACCTCGGCGAGATCGCGGTCCTGCACGA
>CBIMZH010000465.1:0-3031 GCA_966248255.1 uncultured Cellvibrio sp. | reverse complement strand
TTCACCAAAGGTCACCCGAACACCACGGCTGAGTGGAATTTTTTTGTTGATCCAATTGCTGCGGACAGGGTGCTAGCTGCAAACCTGCCAATAGTCTTAGTCGGACTGGATGCTACCAACTCAGTGCGCGTCACCTCAAAAATAGCCGCAGAGTTTAAACAGACAGCCAGCACGGCATCGGCGAAATTCTGGGATGAGGTATTGGATAAAAACGACTGGTTTATCGCCAGCAATGAATATTATTTTTGGGATACGCTCTCTGTCATCATTGCAATGGACAACAGCCTCTGCCACGGCGACAAGCAACAACTGCGTGCACTTCATCAAACAACATCCAGCCCTTGGCTACAAACCACTGATAAAAACATGCCAGATACCATTTGGAATGGCCAAAAGCGCATGCATTTGGATGCAAAAACGGCTGGAACCCTGGTTAAAGATAAATCCTATCCCGCTATTAGCGTATGCCGCGCAACCGAACCGGATAGAATATTTAACAGCTTCCGCATAATACTGAATCAATAGCTCAGCGATAATCTATATGCATGCAACTAATGTTTTATTAAAGAATTTGTTCAGGCACACCTACAAGTTGACTGGCATTTTTTGGATGGCGGGAATAAGTTCCTTGGCCCAGGCAGCTATTCCGGTCATTTTTGACTCCGATATTGGTAGCGACATGGATGATACCATCGCCCTGTCGCTGATTTTAAAATCGCCGGAATTCGATCTAAAACTGCTAGTCACCGCCACTGAAGATACTGAATATCGTGCAAAGGTTGCGGCAAAGTTTTTACAACTGGCGCAGCGCAGTGATGTCCCTGTCGGCATGGGCCGCAGCGGCAAAGTCACCGCGGAATTTCAAAAACCCTGGGTAGTAGATTACCAGCTCAGCGATTATCCCGGCGAAATTGTGCGCGACGGTGTTGCGCGCATGATTCAACTAATTCGCCAATCGCCCGAGCCAGTTACACTGATAGTTGCCGGGCCAATGCACAATATTCAGGAGGCACTAAAGCGCGCCCCCGATATAGCGGCGAAAGTAAATCTGGTCGGTATGCACGGCAGTATCGATAAAGGCTATGATGACAAGCCCTCCGCCGAATATAACGTCGCCAATAATGTTCCGGCATTCCAAAGCGTGCTGGCGGCGCCCTGGCGATCCTTCAGCATTGCCCCCCTGGACACCTGTGGCGATATGATTCTGGATGGCGAGCAGTATCAAGCGCTGCGCGCAAGCCAGGATCCACAGCTGCGCGCAATTTTTGAAAACTATGCGATCTGGGCAAAACTGGTGACCTGGGACAAGGTAGATTATCTGGCCAGTCGCAGTTCTATTTTGTACGACACAGTGGCCATTTATCTCGCACTGGAAGATCACCCCTATGTCTCGGTGACCCAGCTGCAATTGCGTGTAACCAAAGACGGATTTTTAATACGCGCGGACTCGGGAAGGAAAGCAAATGTCGCACTGCAATGGAACAACAAACCGGCATTTAAAGATTGGCTAACGCAGCGTTTACTATCCAGCACAAACCACTCAATTACAAACTAGGCCATGGAGCAATAGAACGCAGCAAATTTTATTTATCGAAAATAAGCTGCCGCAGCTGAATCCACAGAATCCACAGAATCCACAGAATCCACAGAATCCACAGATCCAGCATTATTCCCAACTGAGCTTCTGGCTCAGCCTGGGCACTATTGCGCCCAATGCCAATCAACTCGACCTGGTTAGTCAAGTTGAATCCTGTTTGCATCTCGCACAGCAAAAAAATACCACGACTGTATTGAGCTGAGGGGTTAAACTCAATTAATTGCCTTCGTTAAACTTTCCTGTGCCTGTTACGCGCGCTATGGTATCGGCTATTTCACTGCCCTTGCCCTGCAAAATTTCCTGAGGTGTTAAGCCGCAAAGCTCATGAGGGAAGACTAACCAGCGGTCGGTAGCATGCACATAAAAATCCGGCTTTATGTCGGTTTGGTTGCGCGAAGGCTTGTACCAGGGCGTGGCAACCTTGATGGAGTTTGGCGCATTGCGGCGCGACTTGCGTTTAATCTCATCGATCACAGCTTTAATTGAACGCCCTGAGTCAAACACATCATCAACAATTAATAGCTCCTGATCGGCATCCACATTTTTTACAATATAGTCCAAGCCGTGCACGCGAATATCTTTGCTTTGTTGATCAATGCCGTAATAGGACGAAGTGCGAATAGCGATATGATCTGTCGCCACACCGACATATTCTAAATATTCCTGCACAGCAATACCGACCGGTGAACCACCGCGCCACACCCCCACAATAAAATGCGGGCGATAACCGCGCTGAAAAATTTGCTCGGCCAATTTAAACGAGTCCAACAATAATTCATTGGCCGTAATGTACAGTTTTTCCATGATAAACCCTCTAAATAACGTTTTACTCTGCCCAGCCTTTCAGGGTGCGAATGAGCACCTCAATCGCCATTGCAACATCAGCTTCAGTTACTGACTCATCCGGGTGATGACTCACGCCGCCCTTACAGCGCACAAAATACATTGCAACATCACAGATATCGGCCAGCGCCATTGCATCATGACCTGCGCCACTCATTAATTTGTAGGGCGGAACATTCATATCGCTCAACACATTGGCCTGCATTGTCTGAATCCAATCAGCGCAGGCAACTGCAGGGGCATTGTGAATTTCCTGCCAGCTGGCGCTGAGCTTTCGCCCGGCACAAATTGCATCCAACTCTTGCTGAATTTTCACCAACGCCTGATCGCGCAACTGATCATTGCCTGAGCGAATATCGATGGTAAAACTCGCCTGCCCGGGAATCACATTGACTGCGCCTGGGCCGCAGCTAATTTTCCCGACTGTGGCAACTACATTAAGCTCTTTGGCAACACTCTCGACCATCGCCACGCCAAGTGCAGCACCCACCAATGCATCTTTGCGCATACCCATAGGCACAGTGCCAGCGTGCCCGGCATAACCAGTTATATCAACAGTAAAGCGACGCGCACCAGCGATAGAGGTAACTA
>CBIMZH010000464.1:0-3035 GCA_966248255.1 uncultured Cellvibrio sp. | reverse complement strand
CTACCCAAAGTAAGCCTCAAATTAGCCAGTTTATGTTTAATCTCCGCGTTCAAGTGTTTCTCGCCTTTGTCAGCTTTTCCGTACTGCTTGCCCTTGGCCTGTTTTTTTATTCGCGCTTTAGCTTTGAACACAGCTTTTCGCAGTATATGGAGCAAAAAGAGGCCAGCCGCAATGCGCGCCTGATCTCAGCACTGGCTGCCCACTATGAGGTCCGGGGCAGCTGGAAAGACCTTGCCAAGGGCGATAACTGGGAAACGTTTGTGCAGCAGTATCAGCGCTTTGGCCGCTGGCCAGAGGGTGATAGAAGCATGCCAGACCCAGGCCCCGGCAACCTGCCCCCGCAGGAGCACGAATTGCACCCGGGCGGTCAGGGCGATCATCGCCCGCCAGAATTTCAAATGAGCTTTGAGCTGGGCCGCATGCCCCACCCTCGCGCCCTGTTTGTCCTGGTCGACGCGCGGCATCAATTGGTTGCGGGCGAGCGCATGGCGCAGGAGCCCTATCTCTACACCAAGGTTTTCGCCAGCCTGGATCACCAGCGGGTTTTAGTCGGCTACCTGGGCAGCCCCATCAACCCGGCGCTGCGCGATCTGTTTGATAACGAATTCGTCAAACGCCAGCAAAACCATTTTTTTATGATGACCCTGGTGGGGGTAATTATCGCCGCGCTCTGTGCAATTCCCCTGTCGCACCTGCTCACCCAAAGAGTCAAGGCGCTGGTGCACCATGTACAGCAGCTGAGCCTGGGCCGTTATCAGGCGCGCGTCAGCACCCGCGGTCAGGATGAAATTGCCACCCTGGGTGAACACCTTAATCATCTCAGCCACACCCTGGAACAGAGTGAGCAGACCCGCAAGCGCTGGGTCGCCGATATCTCCCATGAACTGCGCACGCCCCTGGCCGTGCTTAAGGCCGATTTAGAGGCGCTGGAAGATGGGGTGCGCAAGTTTGACGACAAGGCCATGGCGCGCCTGCAAAAACATGCCGAGCGTTTGAATCGCCTGGTTAACGACCTTTACGAATTGTCGCTAACCGATATAGGCGCACTCAGCTATCGCAAACAGGATTGCGAACTCAACGAGTTACTCGGCGACCTCAATCACTCAATAGAGGGCAAGTTTGCTCAGGCGGACATTCGTTACAGCCACCATATTTGCAGCGAGCCCTTGGTGATACTCGCCGACCCTCAGCGACTGCAACAACTGTTTTTGAATTTAATTAACAACAGCATCAACTACACCAACAGCCCTGGCCAAGTGAGCCTCAGTTTGCGCAAAGAAGCGGAGCAGGCGCTGATAGAAATTGAAGACAGCGCGCCTGGCGTGGATGAAAGCCTGCACGAAAAACTCTTCGAGCGACTCTATCGCGCCGAGTCCTCACGCAGCCGCGAAACGGGCGGTGCCGGTCTGGGCCTGAGCATTTGCAAAAATATTGTTGAGGCCCATCAGGGCAGTATTCAAATCGCCAGCAGCAAGCTTGGCGGCTTGAAAGTATCTATTCGCCTGCCACTTTTGCAGGATTAAGGTTAAAGCTGCAGGATTATTATTTAAGGTTTAACTATGAACATTTTAATTGTCGAAGACGAACTGGATCTGGGTGAAATTCTGCGCGACTACCTCGCCAATGAAAACTTCAACACCCATTTAATTGGCGATGGCGAAGCAGCCCTGGCGGCCATTCAAAGCCAGCCTTGGGATTTGATTATTCTCGACCTTATGCTGCCCAAACTGGATGGCCTGAGCATCTGCCGCGAAGTGCGCAAAACGTCCCAGGTGCCTATCATAATGACCACCGCCAAGGTGGAAGAAATTGACCGTTTGCTCGGTTTGGAAGTGGGCGCCGATGACTATATTTGCAAACCCTTTAGCCCGCGCGAAGTGGTCGCCCGGGTTAAGGCGGTATTGCGCCGTAGCAAGCTGACCAGCGAACCCGAAAAAGATCCACTGCACCTGGATAAGGACGCACTGAGTGTCGGCTTCAACCACAAATCGGTTGAGCTAACCAGTATTGAATTTCGCATTCTCGAAACCCTGGCTGACAACCGCCACAAGGTTGTCTCGCGCGATCTGCTGCTAAAAAATGCCTATACCGATCACCGGGTAGTCAGCGACAGAACCATGGATTCACATATCACCAAACTGCGCAAAAAACTTTTGCAGATTCACGAGGGTGAAATTATTCACTCGGTTTATGGTGTCGGCTACCGCCTGCAATTGGATAACTAGCGGGACGCGCGCGGCCTGAAAAAGCAGGGCGCGCCAGGTGGTGCTGGGAAAATATTGAAGCAGTAGGCAAATTCAATCAGTTGCACATTGAGTGCACAATTGCTTCAAGGTTGTTTAACATTTAACGTGCGCTTTACGCGTTAGTATGAGGTTCGTCGCTATTCCGATTGTCCCACCAAATCGAAGAGAGAACCCCTATGAGCAACAAGCACAATAAGCCAGCAACTGGCACTACCACTGCAACCGATTCAATCGATAGTCAACGCCGTAAAACTCTGGGCGCACTCAGCTTTTTAGGCCTGGCGGGCGCCACTGGTCTGATCAGCTGTGGTGGAGGCTCCAGCAGTAATGGAACAAGCAGCAGCAGTACCAGCAGCACGACTAGCAGTAGCAGCTCGAGTGTTGCAACCAGCACCTCATCTTCTACCGCCAGCAGCGATGGCATCTGCACCCTGATCCCCACCGAAACCATAGGCCCCTACCCGCTCTCTACTTTTTTGGATAACTCCAGCGTATTGCGCGAAGACATTACCGAGGGCAAAACCGGTGTACCCCTGCAGGTCAAATTAAAACTGGTTAACGTCAACAACAGCTGCACCCCAGTATCCGGTTATGTGTATATCTGGCACTGCGACAAAGACGGCAACTACTCTGGCTACAGCGGCGAAACGGGCAAAACCTATTGCCGCGGTGTGCAGTACACCAATGGTGATGGCGAAGCGACCTTTACCACCATCTACCCAGGCTGGTATGCAGGGCGCATTACCCATATTCACTTCCAAATATTTTTAACCAGCTACGGTTCCAGCT
>CBIMZH010000463.1:0-3039 GCA_966248255.1 uncultured Cellvibrio sp. | reverse complement strand
TGAGTTACTTGGAGTTAACGGCTAGTTATTTATGCAATAGTACCGCTGCCACTAGAAAGAGTCTGGCGTAGCTAAATTGATGAAAAATGGAAATTCCGCATAAAGTTTAAGGAGTAGATATGAGCAATTTAACTCAGTACAAAGTTGTCGCAGGGAAAAGTGCCGGAATTAAGGTCACGGTCACACCTAATCACATAGCTACTTATAATCAGCTGGTGCAACAGGCAGCGAGCAGTCACTGGGCCAGAGTTTGCGTCGCCAGTGTTAATTCGCTCACTTCCGGGCACATTAAACCCAATGTTTTTGTTGAAGCAGAAGGAGCTGGTAAATTCCCTGTTTATACTCTGGCTGCGCCCGGAATTCTTATTCAATTTCGTAAACGCTCCAATAGTGACTACGTAATTTTTAATATGGTAGTGACGGATACGAGTGATTATTTGGATTCGCAAAAAGCCTATAAGCGTCCGGGTCTTTTTTCGGTAACTAAGTTGAGGGGAGAGTTTTCCCTCAATTTTAAGCCTGCAGGAGACATTACGCCTCAGGAGCATCGAGTAGTTACAATTAGTGATCAGTGTGTAATCCCGCAGAAAGCAGTAGATACTTGTGATGATGCTGCGGCCGCCTCTCCAAAATCGCAGTTCGCAAAATTTAATGGTTTCGATATGCATTTTACCCCGGGGCAGCAAAAAATCGGCGGATTGCGTCGTTTGGATCAGGCTGTGGATGCAGCTACTTGCAAAGAGCTGCGTGAAAGCGCGCAACTGTTGGCTAAAACAATGATTGGCGCAAAGCCTCATAGAGGTGTAGCTTGGGTGGCTGCGGAAGGTGGATCTGGTGTGCTAACCCAGGCGATGTCTTTATTGAAAGAGCAAAATTTCAAGTTCGATACAAAGACTGATCAACATGTTGCGTTCTTTTACGATCCCAGGACCAATTTGGTCAAAGCAGAGCAACTGGCAAGGGATGTCGGTCTAAAGTTTGAGCGAAAAAGTAATAGTGTAAACTACCTCAAATTGAATACGGCTATAGGTGGGGGTCTGTTTGGCGCGCATCGCGCGGCCTATTATCGTTTCAAGCAGGATCCTGAATATACACTACTTAAGTTTTCGGTAGATGCAGGAAAAGAGACAACTGTAATGGCAGGGGCAGGTGTAGTGTTAAAAACCACGGGGATCGCATCGGGAATGCTACTAGGGGTCGCCGCAGTGGGCGCTGCTATCCTGCCAAAGGCGGGGTTTACAGCGGTGCAAGCTTTGACCAAAGCAGGGTTGCCCAAACTGTATAAAAAGATTGCGGGGAAATTGTAATGTTTTATGTCCCTTATCGGTTTCGTCGGCAATCGAAATTTTGTGTTCCTAAAGGTCCTGATTTCAATCGCGCACCGAAAATAAAAATGGACCTTAATGGAACCGAAGTATCATTAAACGTTCCGGGTCATAAAACCACTTCATCGCGCAATGCTATAAGCCCGGAGCGAACTTATAAAATCGGCTCAAATCTATTTGAAAGTTATAGCGATAATGCACGTGAATGGGGATATCTACCATTAATATTTAGAATTTGGGATTTTAATGGCCCATGGTTTATTGGAAATAAGGCAGAGGTGAGAATGAATTGTGGTTTGATTCAATTGCCCGATGGAATGAATCAGATATCACTATTTAATCCTCGAGCATTTGAATCAGTAATTGCTGATATTTTGAGGTTGGATTATGGCCACAAATTATCTTTGCATAGAGGTGCGCAGGACTGGTTTGTTCCAAAAAGATGGCAGCCTATGACGAGCTTTCCCGCCTGTGCTGTAAGTTTTGATGCCTGTGAAAATCGAGTTGTTGCTAGTGATGGGTTAGAACGTCATTTTATGATACCCCTAAGTGATCATTATCTGCTGGCTTTAGTCTTTCGTATAAACCGAGGTCTTTGCTACATCCACTCAGATACAGAGCCAGAAGCCAATAAAGATGATTGGATTAGTGAAGAACCAATGAAGGTTTTAGCTGATCAAGTTATGGGAAGTTTGCAAGTGAAGCTATCTCCTGAGGCAGAGCAACAGCAACAAAGGGCTTTGGCTGGCTTGGAGGATAGGAATTTGGTTAAGGAATTTGCGCCGCTCAAGTGGATTTAATTGTGGGTGATTAGTGTGATTTATTTCGCATTTTTATAAATCCCTGTTTTGTAGTCAATTTCCTACAGCCTTTGTTAATTCAATCTGTTTAAAATGCGCACGCTGCTATTGGGTGGGCTAGAGGCTGGCTGTTTGCATGTTGGTCTTTTATTGCCGCCCGTAGGCAATTTACAAGTATTCGCTTAATCAAGCGCTCCACAGCTGTACCCTGATTTACTGTGGATTTAATGCATAAAGGAGTATTACCCGCTATGGCGATTGCACACCAATTTCGCTCGCTCACCCTGCTAACGCTTTTGTCTTCATCACTTGTGTTGACTGCCTGTGGTGGCGGTGGCTCCAGCGGTGGTAGCTCCAGCTCCCAAGCACAAAATTCTTCGCAAGCGCAAAACTCATCGCAGCCTATTAGCTCTGCTGAATCCTCTGTTTCGGTCTCAAGTTCCTCTGCTAGCTCAGAAGTGTCCAGCGAATCCAGCAGCTCTGCTGCGCCAACCTTTACTTTGGGTGGCAGTCTGGACGGTGTTGCTGGTACGGGCCTGCAGCTGGCTAATGGTGAAAGCAGCCTTTCATTAAGCAGCGATGGCAGTTTTACCTTTGCATCTACTTTGCTTGAAGGCGATAGCTACGCGGTAACTATTGCGCAGCAACCCAGCGCACCCAATCAAACCTGTGAGCTGACCAACGCCAGCGGCACAGTGGTCACAGCCAATATCACTAATCTGCAAGTAACTTGCACCACCAACACTTACACCGTCGGTGGCAGCGTAACTGGCCTGGCCACCACTGGCCTGGTGCTGCAAAACAATGCGGGTGATGATCTGAGTGTTGATGAAGATGGCAACTTTGTTTTTGCTACAGCGCTGGATGATCAAAGCAATTACAGCCTGAGTGTAAAAACCCAGCCAACGGATCAG
>CBIMZH010000462.1:0-3046 GCA_966248255.1 uncultured Cellvibrio sp. | reverse complement strand
TACGCCCCGCGCGAAGACAGAGGCAGTTTTTTTGTCATGATCAACGGCCCTGAAGGTGCCAGCTATTCCTATATGGAAGAGTACGTCAGCGAAATTGAGCGGCGCATGATGACCTATGTGGACTCGGGTGAAATTAGTCGTTTGATGGTGCGCGCGCCTCGCTCATTTGGCACTGCCGAAAGTTTTAATAGCGGTATGGTGATCGCGGTACTTAATGACTGGGGACAAAGGCGCAGTGCCTTTGTGATTATGGATGAAATCCGCAAAAGCCTCGCCGATTTGCCCGGCGTTACTGCCTCGCCGATTATGCGTCAGGGCTTTGGCTCGCAAACGCAAAAGCCGGTGCAATTTGTATTGGGCGGCGGCACCTACGAAGAGTTGGCGCAATGGCGCGACATACTGCTGAAAAAACTTGAAGAGCATAACCCAGGCCTCCAGGGTATAGACTGGGACTACAAGGAAACCAAGCCGCAAGTTGAGGTGCTAATTGATACCAATCGCGCCGCAGACCTGGGAGTAAGTGTGAGCAATATTGGTCGCACCCTGGAAACCCTGTTGGGCTCGCGCCGCGCGACGACTTATATCGATGATGGTGAAGAGTACGATGTAATTCTGCAGGGCGAGCGCGATGAACAGCGCACCACCACCAGTTTGCAAAATATGTATGTGCGCTCTGAGCGCAGCGGCGAATTAATTCCACTGGCGAATCTGGTCCACTTACAAGAAGTGGCCGATGCGAGCAAGCTTAACCGCTATAACCGCGTGCGCTCCTTAACCCTGGAGGCCAACCTGGATGATAAGCTGGCGCTGGGTGATGCCCTGGCTTATTTAAACCAGTTGGTCAAAGACAATTTGCCGCCCACCGCGGTGGTGGATTACAAAGGCCTGTCACGGGATTTCCAAACCGCTGGCGGCTCGGTGATGTTTATCTTCCTGCTGGGTATTCTCATCACCTTTTTGGTGTTGGCGGCGCAGTTTGAAAGTTTTGTGCATCCCTTTGTGATTATGCTCACCGTCCCCTTGGCTATTTTGGGGGGCATGCTCGGGCTGTTTGTTACCGGCAGTTCGCTCAACCTCTACTCGCAAATTGGCTTGATTATGCTGATTGGTCTGGCGGCTAAAAACGGCATTTTGATCGTGGAGTTTGCCAACCAGCTGCGCGATAGGGGCATGGAGTTTACCCAGGCATTGCTTGAGGCCAGCGCAGCACGTCTGCGCCCCATACTTATGACCAGCCTGACCGCAGCGGCAGGTGCTGTGCCCCTGGTAGTCTCCTCGGGCGCAGGCTCTGAAACGCGTTTTGTTATAGGCATAGTGGTGATTTTCGGGGTGCTTGTTGCTACTCTATTCACCCTCTTTATAGTTCCTGTCGCCTATAGCTTATTGGCTCGCAAAACTGGCTCACCCGGTGATGTGGCACGAGAGTTGGCAAAACAGGACGCTCTTTATACAGGCTCAGATGAGTAGATTAAATTTTTATAAGGTTATTGGCGCGCTGGTGTTTTCGCTTAGCCTGCTGGCTTGCATGTTTCAGTTACCGGCAAGGGATGTGTGGAAACTGGGGTCATTGGAACAGGTGGCCGGGTTTCCCATTCAGGTGGAAGGCAACCCGGAGATAGTCGATTCGCCCCTGGGGCCAGTAACCCGATTTGATGGCGATGGCGACCGGGTGTTGGTTGAAAATAACCCGCTGGTCAGCGCCGATGAGTTTACGATCGAGCTGTTGGTTAAGCCGGACGATGCCTATCCCAACAACTGGGAACCGCGCATCTTCCATATTGAGGCTCCCCATAATCCCAATCGCCGCCTAACCATAGAGATGCGTTTGAACGATCAGCATCAATGGTATCTGGATGCTTATATCAAGGCGGAGGGGCAGCAGCGGGTGCTGATTGACCCGGCGCTGGTGCATCCGGTGGGCCAGTGGGCGCATATTGCCGTTACCTATGCCCAAAGCCAGTTCACTTCCTATGTTAATGGCCAGCGCGAGCTGTCCGGTGAGGTGACCTATTTGCCTATTGGCCCCAAGGGGCGCACCTCGATTGGGGCCAGAATGAATCTGGTCAATTGGTTTAAGGGTGAAGTTGGCTTAATTGCCATTACTCGATCGCAACTCCAGCCGGAACAGTTCCAGTTATTGGAGCAACTCCCAAAATAATCTGCCCCCGGTTTTTGTTATCATGCCGCGCGATTAAACAGGTGGCAGCATGACAAACGAGTGGTCAAAATTTAAACATTCTCTTGCGCAGGTGATGGGCGTTGATCGCCACCGCCTGCAGCGTCGATTGGGCGATATTGAACAGCTGGCCAAGGCCGGCAAACCCTTTGATCAAGCCCTGGAAAAATGGCAGGCGAGTTTTACCGAGTCAGCCGCGCGGGTCGAAGCCCGCCGCGCCCAGGTGCCCTCACAAATTGAATTCCCCAACTTGCCTGTGTGCGAGCGGCGCGAGGAAATTGCCGCGCTTATTGCCAAGCATCAGGTGGTGGTTCTTGCTGGTGAAACCGGTTCGGGTAAAACCACGCAAATCCCCAAAATTTGTCTCACCATAGGCCGCGGCGTCTTGGGTCAAATCGGCCACACCCAGCCGCGCCGTATTGCTGCTAATACTGTCGCCAACCACATTGCCGAAGAGCTGCATTCGCCTTTGGGTGAAAAGGTCGGCTATCAGGTGCGCTTTACCGATCAGTCCACCGAGAACACCCTGATCAAGGTGATGACCGACGGTATTCTACTGGCGGAAATTCAGCACGATCCTTTCCTTAATCGCTACGACACGCTCATTATCGATGAGGCCCACGAGCGCAGCCTCAATATCGATTTTTTGCTGGGCTATTTAAAACAGCTGTTGCCCAAGCGCCCGGATTTAAAACTGATCATCACCTCGGCCACCATCGACCTGGAGCGCTTTTCCCAGCACTTTAATAACGCGCCTATTATCGAAGTCTCCGGTCGCACTTATCCGGTGGACACCTGGTATCGCCCCATGTACGAGCGCGAAGGCGATGACGAGGGCGATAACGACCCGGATCAATACCAGGCGATAGT
>CBIMZH010000461.1:0-3051 GCA_966248255.1 uncultured Cellvibrio sp. | reverse complement strand
TCGTCTTCGAGGATGCGCGGGAATTTACCGGCCAGATCCCAGCTGATAAAGAAGGGGGTCCAGTCGATAAAGTCCACCAGTTGGTTTAGGTCGTAATCCTCAAACACTTTGATGCCGGTGAAAGCCGGTGTGGGCGGTGTGTAGTTTTCCCAATCCAGTTTGATGCCTTTGGCGATGGCCTCTGGGTAGGAGCGCACTGTGCCGCGCGGTTTGCGGTTGGCGGTGCGCTCGCGCACCTGCACGTATTCCACTTGCAGGTCTTCGATAAATTTGGGGCGCAGTTCATCCGACAGCAGAGTGCTGGCTACACCTACCGCGCGCGAGGCGTCGGCTACGTAAACCACCTGGTTGAGGTCGAACACTGGATCAATTTTTACCGCTGTGTGGGCTTTGGATGTGGTGGCGCCGCCAATCAGCAGTGGTTTGTTAATACCGCGACGCTCCATTTCGCGCGCGACAAACACCATCTCGTCCAGCGATGGGGTAATCAAACCGGACAGGCCGATAATGTCGCAGTTCTCTTTAATGGCGGTATCGAGGATTTTATCGCAGGGCACCATCACGCCCAGGTCAACCACTTCGAAGTTATTGCACTGCAGCACCACGCCGACAATGTTTTTACCTATGTCGTGCACATCGCCTTTAACCGTGGCCATAAGGATTTTGCCATTGGGTTTGGAGGCTTCGGTTTTTTCGGCTTCGATAAAAGGTTGAAGGTAAGCAACTGATTGCTTCATCACCCGCGCGGACTTTACTACTTGCGGCAAAAACATTTTGCCTTCGCCGAACAGATCGCCGACCACGTTCATGCCATCCATCAGCGGGCCTTCAATCACATCCAGCGGGCGAGGGTAGTGCTGGCGCGCTTCTTCGGTGTCGGCTTCGATAAAGGTGGAGATACCCTTAACCAGCGCGTGTTCAATACGCTTGGCGATAGGCCAGCTGCGCCATTCCAGATCTTCTTTTTTCTCACCGCTGCTGCCATCGCCGCGATATTTTTCGGCGATATCCAGCAGGGCTTCGGTGGAGCCTGAGTGGCGGTTGAGGATGACATCTTCAACTCTGTCTTTTAATTCGGCGGGCAGGTCGTCGTACACCGCCAGCTGGCCGGCGTTAACAATACCCATGTTTAAACCGGCTTTAATGGCGTAGTACAAAAACACCGAGTGAATGGCTTCGCGCACCGGGTTGTTGCCGCGGAAGGAGAAGGACACGTTAGACACACCGCCGCTGACACCGGCGTGGGGCAGGTTGGTGCGGATCCAGCGGGTGGCTTCGATAAAGTCCACCGCGTAGTTGTTGTGCTCTTCAATACCGGTAGCGACCGCAAAAATATTGGGGTCGAAAATAATGTCTTGCGGTGGGAAATTTAATTTATCCACCAGGGTGCGGTAGGAGCGCTCGCAGATTTCTTTCTTGCGCGCCATGGTATCGGCCTGGCCGGTTTCATCGAAGGCCATAACCACCACCGCCGCGCCGTAGCGCATACAGAGTTTGGCTTTGGCGAGGAATTCCTCTTCGCCTTCTTTAAGCGAAATCGAGTTAACAATCGGCTTGCCTTGAATGCATTTGAGGCCAGCTTCGATCACTTCCCATTTGGAGGAGTCGACCATAATGGGTACGCGGGCAATTTCCGGTTCGCCGGCAATCAGGTTCAAAAACTTGACCATGGCTTTTTCGGCATCGAGCATGCCTTCGTCCATGTTGATGTCGATCACCTGGGCACCGTTTTGCACCTGCTCTAAAGCCACTTCCAGCGCGCTGGTGTAATCCTCTTCCACAATCAGGCGTTTGAATTTAGCCGAGCCGGTGACGTTACAGCGCTCGCCCACGTTAACAAACAGCGAATCCTTGGTGATGTTGAAGGGCTCAAGGCCGGACAGGCGGCAGGCGGGCTCTATCTCGGGAATCGCGCGCGGCGCGTACTTGGCCATGGCATCGGCGATGGCTTTAATGTGCGCCGGGGTAGTGCCGCAGCAGCCGCCGATAATATTTAAAAATCCGCTCGCGGCGAACTCTTCAACAATCTCCACCATCTCTTGCGCGGTTTGATCGTACTCGCCAAATTCGTTGGGCAGGCCGGCGTTGGGGTGGGCGCTGACAAAGCAGTTGGCCACGCGCGACATCTCCTGCACATACTGGCGCAGCTCTTTGGCGCCCAGTGCACAGTTAAGGCCAATGCTCAGCGGCTTGGCGTGCGCCAATGAGTTGTAGAAAGCTTCGGTAGTCTGGCCCGACAGGGTGCGGCCAGAGGCATCGGTGATGGTGCCGGAAATCATAATCGGCAGTTCAACCGCGTTTTGGTCGAAGTACTGCTGAATCGCAAAGATCGCCGCCTTGGCATTCAAGGTATCGAAGATGGTTTCCACCAGCAGAATATCGGCGCCGCCTTTGACCAATCCGTCGATAGCTTCCAGGTAGTTTTCCACCAGCAGGTCAAAGGTGACGTTGCGCGCGCTGGGGTCGTTCACATCCGGGGAGATGGAGCAGGTGCGGCTGGTCGGCCCAAGCACCCCGGCGACAAAGCGCGGCTTGGTCGGGTTGGCGGCAGTAAATTCGTCGCACAGGTCGCGGGCCAGTTTGGCCGAGGCATAGTTCAGCTCGTGCACCAGATCTTCCATGTCGTAATCGGCCATGGAGATGCGCGTGGAGTTAAAGGTGTTGGTTTCGAGAATATCGGCACCTGCCTCCAGATAAGCGCGCTGGATCTCGCTGATCACCTGGGGTTTGGTGATGCTGAGCAGGTCGTTGTTGCCAGCGATATCCATGTGGTAATCGGCAAAGCGCGCGCCGCGGTAGTCCGCCTCTTTGAGCTTATAACTCTGGATCATGGTGCCCATGCCGCCATCCAAAATCAGGATGCGCGCTTTAATGGCAGCGTGGAGTGAGTCGATACGGGCTTGCAGGGCGGCGGGATTAGTCATTGGCTTACCTGGACAACAGTGGTTAATCGCTAAAAAAGGGCGCGAATTCTACCAGATTTGGCGGCAATAAGGGGCTAGGTGGTTGGCGACAAGGCGGCAATTGGCCCTTGCACCCAGTGCCTCGCTG
>CBIMZH010000460.1:0-3053 GCA_966248255.1 uncultured Cellvibrio sp. | reverse complement strand
TGGCTGCCTTCCCCCTGGCCAAAGCTGTCAGCAAAAATATTTTGCTTGCCTGGCATCGCCTTGGGCACTATAGGCAGGCAATTAAGCCAGGACTAACTTCTTTAACTTATTGCCCCATGCTGTTGGGTGAGTGGAGTGTCTGCATGACCTATCTGGCTCTGGAAAAGCTGCATCAGCTTAGCGATGGCTATAGGCGTCAATTCCGTGTGGCAGGGGAGGATTTGCTGCTGCTGGTGGACAATGGCAAAACCTATCTGATTAAAAATCGCTGCCCGCATCTGGGCCAGTCGCTCAGTCGCGCCACGCTTACCGACAAGGGCTTGCGCTGCCCGGGACATGGCATAGTGTTTAGTCTAACCAGCGGCTGTGCGCTTAATGGCGGTGATTGTGCGGATCGCCTGGAGTTTGTTGCTATTGCCTATGAGGGTAATACCCTGGGGGTCTATGTGGATTAGTCGTTGGCGGCTGTTTTAAACCTGTTTAATTCCTGCGTGTTGGTCCAGTTTTCGGGCAAGAGTCTAGATGGCAAAACCCCAATTTTTTAAAACCCTGCGCTGGCTGTTGCTGGTGCTGGTTGGATTATTTCTCTGTTATCAGCTCTGGATCTTTGGCCAATTATTGCTGTGGCGCTGGGTCAATCCCCAGCAGTCACACTTTATGTCGATCGCTCTTAGCGAGCTGCGTGCGCAAAACCCCAGGGCGGAGCTTAAGCATCAATGGGTTGATTACAATCGAATTTCCGCCAACCTTAAGCGCGCGGTGGTGGCCGCGGAAGATGATCGCTTTATGGATCACCAGGGGGTGGATTGGGCAGGGATTGAATACGCACTCAAGCGCAACCAGCGCAAGGGCAGGGCGGTGGCTGGCGGTTCTACTATTACCCAACAGCTGGCTAAAAACCTGTTCTTGTCGCCTAGCCGCTCCTATATTCGCAAGGCCCAGGAGCTGGTTATCGCCCTGGAAATGGAACTGCTGTGGGACAAGCGGCGCATTCTTGAAGTTTATTTAAATATGGTCGAATGGGGCGAGGGGGTTTACGGCGCCGAAGCGGCCGCGCGCCGCTACTATGGCAGTTCGGCCAACTACCTCAGCCCCGCCCAGGCGGCGCGCCTGGCGGTGATGCTGCCCAACCCGCGCGGCTATGAAAAGCGCATGCCCGCCTGGGTGGCCGCCCACGCCCTTAGGGTGCAGCAGCGGATGAAGTACTCGCAAATTCCCTAGATTATCTGCTCTGCCCCCTTTAAATCTGCTATCTAGCGCCCATATGCACAGCCCAGCAAAGGCGCGGTTCTCGCGCACCGGCTTTTGCGTTACAATCGCGACCCTTTTAGGTCTTGGCATCTGTAGTCGCTGAGGTGAAGAAATGCCTATTTATGAATACCAGTGTGAATCCTGCAGCCACGGGCTGGAGGCTTTGCAAAAAATTAGCGATCCCGCCTTGGTGGATTGCCCCGCCTGCGGCCAGCCAGCGCTGAAAAAACAGATTTCGGCGGCCGGTTTCCGCCTTTCTGGCGGCGGTTGGTACGAGACAGATTTTAAGTCGGGCAAAAAGAAAAACCTGGCGGGCGACTCCAGCTCAGGTGGTTCTGGCTCAAGCAGTTCAGGTTCGAGCAGCTCCAGCTCGACACCCGTCTAGATGCGGTTAGACAGAATTTTTTAATAGACCCATAAGCCGGAAGCAGCCGGCAAAAACAACAGGAAAGATCCTATGCGCAGCCAATATTGTGGCGCTTTGAATGCCGCTAACATTGATCAAGAAGTCACCCTTTGCGGTTGGGTAGATCGCCGCCGCGACCATGGTGGGGTGATCTTTATCGACCTGCGCGACCGCGAAGGTATTGTGCAAGTGGTATTCGATCCGGACGGTAAGGACAACTTCGCCCTGGCCGATAAAGTGCGCGGCGAGTATGTGCTGCAGGTGACCGGTAAGGTGCGCGCCCGTGCCCCATCCACCGTTAACCCCAATATGGCTACCGGTGAAATCGAGGTTTACGGCACTGCCCTGACCATTCTCAACGAAGCCGAAACCATTCCCTTCCCACTGGATGCCTATAGCTCCGTGGGTGAAGAGACTCGCCTCAAGTATCGCTTCCTCGACCTGCGCCGTGCCGAAATGCAAAAGAACCTGCGCTTCCGCGGCAAGGTAACCAGCGCCATTCGCAACTACTTGGATCGCAACGGCTTCCTCGATGTGGAAACCCCTATTCTGACGCGCGCTACGCCTGAAGGTGCACGCGATTACCTGGTGCCTTCACGCACCCACGATGGTAAATTCTTTGCGCTGCCCCAGTCCCCCCAGCTGTTCAAACAATTGCTGATGGTGGCCGGTTACGACCGCTACTACCAAATCGCCAAGTGCTTCCGCGACGAAGACCTGCGCGCTGATCGTCAGCCAGAATTTACCCAAATCGACATAGAAACGTCCTTTATGTCGCAAGACGAAATTATGGCAGTCACCGAAGGCATGTTCCGCGAAGTGTTCAAAAACTCCCTGGGTGTGGAGTTCGACACTATCAACCGCATGCCATTTAGCGAAGCCATTGCCAAGTACGGTTCAGACAAGCCGGACATGCGTATTCCGCTGGAACTGGTTGATATCAAAGACCTGGTTAAAGAAGTGGACTTTAAAGTGTTCGCTGGCCCAGCTAACGACCCTAAAGCCCGCGTGACTGCGCTTAAAGTACCTGGCGGCAACGAAAAGCTGACCCGTAAACAGATCGACGACTACACCAAGTTTGTGGGTATTTACGGCGCTAAAGGTCTGGCTTACATCAAGGTCAACGACAAAAACGACCTGGAAGAAGGCCTGCAGTCACCCATCGTAAAAAACCTGCCAGTGCCCGTGCGCGCCGCAATCCTGGAGCGCGTAGGCGCCGAGAACGGCGACCTGATTTTCTTCGGTGCTGACAAGCACAAAGTAGTCACCGAAGCCCTGGGCGCACTGCGCTGCAAACTGGGTGCGGATCTCGAGCTTTACACCTGCCAGTGGGCACCGCTCTGGGTTGTCGACTTCCCCATGTTTGAAGAAGACGACAAAGGCGGTTGGACTTCAA
>CBIMZH010000459.1:0-3071 GCA_966248255.1 uncultured Cellvibrio sp. | reverse complement strand
GGATTGTTTTGCCAGAGTTGTTGCAGCCGCGTTAAATCCTCAGCGGTCACTAAAGGCATATCCGCCAGCAATACCATAAGCGCGTTAGCGGCAGGCAATTGCGCCGCAGCAAAGGCGAGGCTGCGGCCCATGCCCTCGGCCCAGTCGGCGCAGTAAAGCAGTTGCGGTTTTGGCTCTGGCAGGCGACCAATCAGTGTGGCCAGCTGCGAATAGTAAGCGCCGCCGACTATTACAAAATTTCCTAGGACAAAGTTTTCCACTGCTAATGCTTTAACCGCAGCGATTGCATGAGTCACCAGCGGCTGCCCTTGCCAGTCGGCCAGCAGCTTGCAGCCGCCAAAACGGGAGGAGCAACCGGCGGCGAGAATTACGCAATCCAGCGGCATTAGTCCGCCCCCCCAGCAGGCAATGCATGAGCGGCATGTCTGTTTTGGGCGCTAGTCATTTCCGCCTCCATAGCGCCGCGAAATGCCGATGCAGGCAATTGGCTTAGGGGCAGCGCGCTGCTGCCGTAAATTGCCGCATGGCATTCGGCCAATACCGAAAGCGCAATGTTTTCCGGCAGGTCGCCGCCCAGGGCCAAGCCCATAGGGCCGTTAATCGCGCGGGTTAATTCCGTCTCCAGTAAATTCACCCGCGCCAACACTTCCGCTTTGCGTTTTGCTGGGCCCAGCAGGCCGATATAGCGACAAGTATCGGGGGCCTGCTGCGCGGCTTTAATCGCCTGCGCATCCAGCTCTATATTGTGGTGGGCCACAACCAGCGCATCAATTTGCTGCCACTCCTCAGCGCTCATACTCGCGGCAGCGCGTATGTGTACATCGGCAGCTGGCGGGAAATAGTCGCGCCGCTGCGGGTTAAAGCGCTCATCCATTAGAGTGACGCGCCAGCCCAGGGTTAGGGCCAAATCACACAGGGGAATTAAATCCAGGCCGCGGCCGAGAATCAGCAAATGGGGTTGGGGATTAATCAGCGTGGACAGCACCTGCGCCCCCTGCTGCAAGTGCAATTCGCCCGCTTGGCGCAGGGCGAAATCACGCGCAGAAGTTGCAACCTGAGCGGCGGCTTTATCCACCCGCAACTGGTAGCGGCAAGCCTGTTGAGTGGCGAGCGCCGCTAGCACCTCTGGCAAATACAAAAACTGGTTTTCAGCAGTGCAAGGGTGCAACACAATTTCTGCGCGGCCACCGCAACCTATGCCCAGCTGCCAGGCCAGGTTGTCCTCTTCGCTGGCGTCATACACCAGCTGGCGCGATTTACCCAGGGCCATCACCTTGCGCGCCTGCAGCAGCAAATCCGACTCCAGGCAGCCGCCACTTAACAAGCCCAACTGGTGGCCAGCATCGCTTAACAACATAAGCGCCCCGGCCTTGCGGTAAACCGAGCCCTGGGTGCGCGTAATTGCGCCCAGCACCCATTGATGCTGGTGCTGCAGCGGCAGCCATTGGCGGAGTAGATGATAAAAATGGTTAGCCATAGTCCGGGCTTCCTTCGCCTTAACGATAACCGGTGATAGCAATAATTATTTAAACAACAAAGACTGCAACTCTCCCAACCTAAAGCAAGTGCAAGAATCTTTTGAACGGGACAGAAGTGGTTGAATAAGCTGACAAGCGCGCATTTATTACAAAATTATTTTTGCCCAATGGTTGGGGCCGCCGCACGCAGAGAGTGTCAACTCATGCTAGCCGCCCAATATCCTCTCTAATTTGCGCTATCGCCAGAGGCTTAACAAAAATAAACAGCCCAAGCGGCTATGATATTTCGACCCCAAACAAAGTGTTTTTATAATTGGGCTCTCTAGCCTGCACCAGCCAAGCATCAACCTGGCTGGCATCAGCTTAATAAAGGATTTAAACAATGAACCGACGCGGATTTATGCAACTGCTTGGCGGCGCCAGCCTGATTAGCCAAAGCCATTGGCTCTTGGCTGACGCTGGGGAAAAGAGTACTGAAGGCGGATATACAGAAGAGAAAGAACAGAAAGAAGAGAAAGGACTGAAGGCGAAATCATCTGCGCTGATGGCGGCTTTTGCCCAATTGGAAGCCAACCACTCAGGCAGGCTGGGCGTTGCAGCACTGGACACAGCAAGCGGCAGCCAAATTGAGTATCGCGGCAGCGAGCGCTTCCCCCTGTGCAGCACCTTTAAATTTATGGCGGCCGCGGCCATGTTAAAACGCAGCGAAACCCAGCCGGAATTACTCGCCAAACAAATCCACTACCGCCAGCAGGATCTGGTTAGCTACTCGCCCATTACGGAAAAGAATCAGGATAGCGGTATGACTCTGGCCGAGCTGTGCCAGGCGGCACTGCAATACAGTGACAACACCGCAGGTAATTTGCTGCTTAATGAATTGGGCGGCCCGGCAGCACTCACCCAATTTGCGCGCAGCCTGGGCGATACGGATTTTCAGCTGGAGCGCTGGGAGACAGAACTAAACACCGCCATCCCCGGCGACAAGCGCGACACCAGCAGCCCTATGGCCATGTTGCGCAGCATGAACAGATTGCTGCTCGGCCAAGGGCTAAAGCCAGCCCAGCAGCAACAGCTGATTGAATGGCTAAAGGGCAACACCACCGGCAATAAACGCATTCGCGCTGGTCTGCCCAGCGGCTGGCAAGCAGGCGACAAAACCGGCTCCGGCGACTATGGCACCAGCAACGATATCGCCATCATCTTCCCGCCCCAGCAACAGCCACTGCTGCTGTGCATTTACTTTACTCAGCCAGAACCAAAAGCCCAGTGGAATAATCAGGTGATTGTGGAAACCACCCAGCGGGTACTTAAGGAATTTGCGCTGTTGTAGCTCTTCTAATAACTGCTCTTAGGGAGCCGCTAAAAAATGTAGGCGAGGCAGCAAGCGCAAGGCAAAGACAGGCGAGAAAGCGGACGACTGTATGGATGCAGGAGGTAGAGCAATGCAGGAGCAATTGCCGAGTTTATAAATCATAAATGAGCATTCGGAGCCTGTTTTTAACGCCGCGATTGCAACGCAGGTAATTTTTAAGCGGCGCCCTACACATAAGCCGTTAACGCCACCCAGCCGCGAATCTCGCTGTTATACACAAA
>CBIMZH010000458.1:0-3099 GCA_966248255.1 uncultured Cellvibrio sp. | reverse complement strand
CATGTCAGCCGATGGACTTTTGTATACATCAACGCCAGCCATCAAATCTGCTGACACATCCTCAAAGCCAAGAGAACGACCGTTACTTGCAGAGAAAATGTCGCGACCATTTAATTCTGTACGCACCCAACTCAAACCACGCACAAACACAGCACCACCTTCTGCAGCCATACGTGCTGGATCGCGGTTTTCATTGGTACGCTGCAATTGAACACCTGGCACGCGCTGCAGAGCTTCTGATACAGAACGATCTGGAAGCGCGCCTATATCTACAGCAGTAACAGAATCCACAACCACTTCAGCGTCACGCTTAATGGTTTGCGCCGACTCTATACTCTTGCGCTGCCCTGTAACTACAATCTCCTCCACTGAATCGTCCTGTGCAAAAGCAGGCATACCAACGCCCAGTGCACCTACCATCAGCGATAGGCCGGAGGCCATTTGGATATACGCTGGCAATTTTTTTCTCAAAAACGTTTGCTTATTGTTTGTTGTCATGATGTTCTCCAGTTAAGTTGTTAAACCACCCCTAAATCATCTTCCGCTGTTCTGCTGTCTCGCAGTTTGATCAATACAAACGCTATTGGTTTGTTCGCCTTGGCCGCCCTCTAGCACACGGAAACCGCCCAAGGAAAAGGCCATCAATCGGTTTGTTTCGCGGCCAAGAGATACGTCCTTCCTCCTTGCACTTCAAACTCGCCATCAAAGCCTTTCGCTTTTATGGGCAGAGTTGTCCCCTCTGGCAAAACCCTAAGCTCTACAGGTTTTGTCAGTAAAGATGTTTGAATTCTCACCTTGCCAGACTGAGTGGCATGAATTTTTACCTGCTGTAATTGGCGTTTATCCCAATCCAGATCTACGGTCATACCGCCGCGGGCGCGCAGGCCTTGTACTGAGCCCTGTGGCCAGGTATCCGGTAGCGCGGGCAGCAAGCGCAAAATACCGTTGTGGCTTTGCACCAGCATTTCGGCTACGCCTGCGGTAGCGCCAAAATTGCCATCAATTTGAAACGGTGGATGATTGTCCCAAAGGTTGGGCAGTGTGCTGTGAATCAGTTGCTCGCCCAATAATTTGTACGCGCGATTGCCATTGTGCAAACGTGCCCACATATTGATTTTCCAGGCTTGCGACCAACCGGTACCGCCGTCCCCGCGTGCATTTAAACTGGTTGCCGCCGCACGCAATAATGCAGGGGTGCTGGTGACATCAATCTGATTGCCAGGATGCAGGGCAAACAAATGGGAAATATGGCGGTGGTGATTTTGTGGATCATCAAGATCCTCCTTCCACTCCTGCAGCTGTCCCCAGGAGCCAATACGCAAGCCGGTATCCATTTTGGCGAGACTGGCTTTTACTTCGGCAAGAAACTTTTTATCGCCCAACAGCTCTGCGGCTTGCGCTGTTTTGCTGAGCAGATCCACAACTATTTGCTGCGACATAGCCGCACCCATGGTGAAAGGCCCCTGCTCTGGGGAGAAGCTGGGGCTTACCACCAGCTTGCCATCGCGAGGATCGACAATTAAAAAACTAAGCCAGAATTGCGCGGCGCCCTTCATGACCGGATAGGCGCGCTCTTTAAGAAATTGCTTATCGCCAGAAAACAAATAGTGCTCAAAATAATGTTGTGCCATCCAGGCATTGGCCTCTGGCTGCCAAAATGCCGTGGGCCAGGAAATTACGCCAGTAAAGCCCCACACATTGGTGTTTAAAAACAGCGTCCAACCATTTGCGCCCGCAATTTTTTGTGCAGAAACCTTTCCCGGTTCTACCAGACTATCGACAAAATCAAACAGTGGCGGCAGGGTCTCCACCAGATTGGTGGTCTCTGCCAGCCAGTAGTTCATCTGCAGATTAATGTTGACGTGATAGTCGTCGTTCCAGGGCGGTGTAGTGGAGTTATTCCACACGCCTTGTAAATTGGCAGGCAGCGAGCCTGCGCGAGAGGAGCTAATTAACAGGTAGCGACCAAATTGGAAGTAAGTTGCCTCCAATAGACGATCCACTTTGGTATTGCCCTGATGGTATTGCTGCAGCAGCGCCGGAGTGGCAATTGCCAGATCCTGCTGACCTATATCCAGCTGAACACGACCATAGAGCGACTGATAATCTTTTAGGTGGCGAGACTGCAACTGAGCAAATGATTTTTGCACAGCGGAGTCCATAACTTTTTGCACTGACTTATGAGGATGAGCACCGCGATACTTGGGGTATTGCTGGGCATAATCAGTGGCTGCGGTTAACAAAATCACCAAACTATCGGCAGCCTTAATGTCCAGTTTCCCATCAGCGGCAATTACCTGCCCACCCTGAGGTATAACTGCAACTTGCGCCTCATACTGCAAACCATTGTCATTGAGCTTACCGCTAGCGGTAATACGATTACCCTCTGTCTTTAGGCTCAAACTGCGATTGTCCGGCACCTGCACAGCAAGACTCAGACTCATTTGACCCGGCTTATTGGCACTGAGGCGAACGGCAATAACATGGTCCGGATAACTGGCGAGATATTCGCGGGTAAATTCAATATCGCCCTGGCTGTAGCTGATATTTACCTGCGCATTATCAAGCGACAGAGCCCGCTGATAATTAATGACAGGGCTGTCATTTTTAGCAAAAGTTAATACCAGGTCGCCAAAGGTTTGATAATCGCCATAACCCTTGGTTTCGCGGCCCATCAGTTTGGCGGCTTCTTCCGGGCTAATACTGCCTTTATCGGCAATTGTTTTGCGCACTTGGGCTAATGCCTGGGTTTGCGCCTGCGCAGGAATACCAAAGTCATAACCCTGAACCGAGCCGGGGCCACCGGTCCACAAGGTCTTTTCATTAAATTGTAGAGTTTCCCGCTGCACCTCACCGGTAACCACGGCCCCCAAAGCACCATTACCTATAGGCAGACCTTCCGGCTCCCAGGCTTTAGCGGGTGCATCAAAACGGATTTGCAGCGGAATGGAGGCAGCATGAGCCAAGAGTGCTGAGCACAAAAACATCAGCACCGAAAACGCGCGAAGTACAACATTGCCGGAAAAAAAGAAGAGCGTGCCCTTGAGCATAGACTTACCTGAATTTATTCCTATTTGTGCCAGGAGAGAAATAGCGATA
>CBIMZH010000457.1:0-3103 GCA_966248255.1 uncultured Cellvibrio sp. | reverse complement strand
GGAGCTGCAAAACGCCATGCCGCGCGAGCACACTTACACCCCCTATTTGCGTATCTCCAGCATTAAGGATTGGCAGGACATAGCCAGCTGGTCAGATAAGCTGGTGGAGCCGCACCTGGTCACCGACGCCAAGCTGGACAAGGTAATTGCCGATATCGCCAAGCGCGCCAAAAGCCCCGAGGACAAAGTAAAAGCGGTGTACCAGACACTGCAGGAAAAAGTGCGTTATGTGTTCGCCCATGTGGGCCGCGGCGGCTATGAGCCCCACGACGCCAAAGAGGTGTTTACCAACGGCTATGGCGACTGCAAAGACCAGTCGGTGCTGGCAGTTACCCTGCTGCGCAAATTGGGCATAGCTGCCGACCCGGCGCTGATTATCACCCGCTCCCGCGGCATCCCCGATATGAACATTCCCGCGGTCAGCTTTGACCACATGATTGTGCATATACCGGCGCAAAACGGCCTGGGCGAAACCTGGATGGACACCACTGGCGACAAGGCGCTCTTCCCCGGTTTCTCCCTGGGCATTGAAGGCCAGCCAGCGCTGGTGGTGAACACATCAACCCAGGCGATCAAGTTCCTGCCTGAGCGCGATGCCAGCCAGCACTTTGCCAAGCTGAGCCTCAAGTTCGACAGGGTGCAGGGCAATGATGTGGAGGCGGCCTTTACCCTCAGCCTCGGCGGCCTGTTTGAAGATCGCCTGCGCTCGCTCTGGCAGTACACCCCGGAGCGCGACAAGTATTTTCGCGAGCTGCTTGGCCATATCTACTCCTCGGCCAAAATCGAGCAATTGAGCACCGCCAACGCCGACAGCCTCTGGCAGCCGTTCAGCGTCAGCGGCCGGCTTAAATTCAACGATGTCTGGGCCGGCGATAAAGCGCCTATCACCTATGGCTTTAACATCAACCAGTTGCTCTATTTATTTACCGACCTCAACAACCTCTACAGCCCGGACAAGCGCAAGCAGGTGTATGTCAACAATCCGGGCTACAGCCTGCAGGCGGAAGTGGAGTTCAGCAGCCCCTCGCCCCAGCACCAGCTGCTGCTTAAATCCCAGGGCGAGCCGCTGGACAATGCCTATTACCAGCTAAGCCAGAGCGGCCAAGCCCAGGGCAGCAGCTTTGTGCTCAAGCAAAACCTGGCACTTAAAGCGGCCAAGGTTCAGCTGGGCGACTACGCCGACTTCTACCAAAAAAGCCAGGCGCTGTTTAACAATGGCGACTGGACCCTGACCTACAACTACAGCCAGAGCGCGGCCGAAAACTACGCCCTGACCCAGGGTGGCAAACAGGATGGCGACCACTTTATTGCCCTGGCCCGCCACCAGATTAAAGACGGCGACTACAGCAAGGCGCTGGAGTCGGCGCGCCAGGCGGTAAAAATCGCGCCCAAGCAGGCCGAGGCCTATTACATCCTCGGCCTGGCCCAGGGTTACAACAACCAGCTACCTGAGGCGGACGCCAGCTTTAAAAAGGCCGAAGCCATGGGCTATCACCTCTAGGAGCCGCGATGAAACAGCTAGCATTTGCGGCCAAAGCCTGTCTGCTCACTGCCTGTCTGCTCAGCGCCTGCGGCCAACCGCCCAAACCGGCAAGCAGCGGTATCGACTTCAACCTGGGCCGCCTGGGGGTTAAACCCTATGCGCAAGCCGAGCCCAGCGGCGAAATCAAACGCCTGGAAAAAATCGCCGCCGCTAACCCGCGCGACCCAGAGGCTCAGTTCAACCTGGGCCGCGCCTATGCCAAAGAGCTGGAAACCAGCCACAACCCCGCCAGCCTCAGCCAGGCGGTGGCCGCCTTTGAGCGGGTACTGCTGTTGGCGCCGGGCAATGCCTCCACCCTCAGTGCGCTTTACAACCTGCGCTACCGCCAGACCCTGGAAGACGGCGAGGAGGCTTTTGCCGAGCTGAAGAATGTCTATCAACGCATGACGCCGGAACAGCGACTGGCCATGCACCCGCCCTCGCTGGCGCTGTTTATCTACCACTATCTGGATCAGCGCCAAAGCGATCAGCAGGATTTTGCCCAGCTGCAACAGTTGCTGCTGGATGGCCTGACCGAAGAGCCGGGCAGCGAAGCCGTGTATGTGCAGCTGGCGGCCCTCTATCGCGAGCAGGGCTACTACCCGCTGGCGCTGGCCACCCTGAAAGAGGCGAGCCGCCAACTTAAGCCATCCGCTGACCTGCTTGGCGCCATAGGCAAAACCTACGAGGTCCGCGCCGAGGCCGAAGGCTGCAGCTACGAGCGCGGCAACTATCTCGAGGATGCCATCCGCTATTACAAGCAGGCAGTGCCTGTGGCCAAGGACGATGCGCAAATTCACTATCACCTGGCGGGCTTGTTTCTCGATCAAAACCAACCGCAGCTGGCAATGAACGAAGCGCGAATTTTATTTGAGCTGGACGCCAAGGCGGAAAACCAGGCATTTATCGCCGAGCAGTACGCTATGGCCGGCGACAATGCCCAGGCGCTTAAACTGCTCGAGCAGTCGCTGCAACTGGGGCTCAGCCCCAGCGATGGCACCATTCACGAAATTTATATGTACGCCGGCCGCTGGCCAGAGGCGGCCAGCGCCTTTCGCACCTATTTGGGCGGGCGCAAAAACCTGAGCATTTACGATCGCATTAAAGCTGACATTATTAGCGAACGCAGCGGTCAGGACCTGAGCGATGCGCTGGGCGGGCGCAAGCTGCACAGCTATTCCGATTGGGAGTCGGCGATCTACGCCTTCTGGACCAGTAAACTCAGCGCCGAGCAACTGCAAACCCAGGTGAGCAACAGCTGCCAGCGCACCGAGTTTTATTTTTACAGCGGCTATCGCGACCTGATCGCCGGTAACGCCCAGCGCGCCCGTGGCGCTTTTGCTGCGGCGCTGCAGCAAAATACCTATCGTTTTATCGAGCGCCCGCTGGCGCGCCAGTTTCTCGCCAGTATGCCCGCCGCCCACTAGGGCGGGCGCAGCCCAGCGGCTTGAGGCAAAGCAGCTTGAGGCAAACGGATTTATTTCATCAGCTTTACAGAGGTAAGCCATGCACACAGCAACATCACCCGGCACTAGTCCCAAAATTGTGGTGGTCGGCGGCGGCGCCGGCGGCCTGGAACTG